>JAHFTG010000361.1:0-1337 GCA_023269455.1 Opitutaceae bacterium
GTTTATTACCATTTAGTCAACTACTCTATCTCTTCCAGCCTCCCTCTTTAACATGAACACGCCACGCTCTGTCATCGTCACCAGTCCCCGGATCAAGCCGGTTTCCCGTCATCCGCTTCAGTTCGCCTTTCTCTCCTTGGTCATGGTGGGTGCAGGCGCAGGCTTGCTCCTCCTGCCTCACGCCCACGGCGCCGAAGCGACTGCCACCAAAGTCACCGCGCCCGCCGGTCCCACCGTCACCGTCGCCTTGGTTGAGCAGCGTAGCATCATCGACCAGCGCGAACTCCTCGGTCACGTCGAGGCCATCGAGTCCGTCGAACTCCGGCCGCGCGTCTCGGGGCATATCGACGAGGTGCGCTTTCAATCCGGCCAGCTCGTGAAAAAGGGCGACGTGCTCTTCGTGATCGATCCCCGTCCCTATCGCGCGCAGTTCGATCTCGCCACCGCGCAGGTTGACCGCGCCCGCGTGCAGGTTGGCAACGCCGAGCGTGAAGCTCGCCGCTCCGACCAACTTCTCTCCGAACGGGCCATCTCCGCCGAGGAGGCCGACACCCGCACCTCCCGCCTCGCCGAGGCCCGCGCCTCGCTCCTCGAAGCCCAGGCCAATCTCGAAACCGCGCACCTCGACCTCAACTACACCGAGGTCCGCTCGCCCATCGACGGCCGCGTCAGCCGCGCCTACGTCACCGCCGGTAATCTCGTCTCCGGCACTCCCAGCGGCGCAACGTTGCTCACCTCCATCGTATCCGTGGGCGACGCCTACGTTTACGCCGATGTGGATGAGGCCACCGTCCTCACCTTCAACCGCCTCAGCCACGAAGGCCGCCTCGTCACCGAAAACGGCCGCATCCCCGTGCAGATGCAGTTGGGCGACGAGACCTCCTTCCCGCATCACGGCTACGTGGAGTCCGCCGACAACCACATAGATCCCGCCACCGGCAGCCTCGTCCTGCGACTGATCTTCCCAAATCCAGACGGCAAACTCGTTCCCGGCCTGTTCGCCCGCGTTCACCTGCCCGTGAGCGCCCCGCAGCCGGTGTTGCTCATCAGTGACCGCGCCATCGGCACCGACCAGAGCCAGAAGTTTGTCCTCACCGTCGGCGCCGACAACACCGTGGCCTACCGCCCCGTGATCCTCGGCTCCATCGTCGACGGCAAGCGCGTCATTCGCGACGGCCTGCACGCCGGTGATCGCGTCATTGTCAACGGCCTCCAGCGCGTCCGCCCCGGTATGACCGTGATCGCCGAGATCGCCCCGCCCGCCACCGGCACGACCGTCGCGCTGAAGTAATCCATCCCTTCGCCTCACTCCTTCTTTCACTCGCCGCGCGCACCGC
>JAHFTG010000361.1:1347-2577 GCA_023269455.1 Opitutaceae bacterium
TCAAGTAATCCGGCATTCACTCCGCACCTCCTAAACAAACCGCGCGCACCGCGGTTCCAGCCGCTGCTTTGTCCTAAATTTTCCGTCCTCCGGTCCGGCCCTCAACTTTCAACTCTCAGCCCTCAACCGGCCGCGCAGCGGCCTCCCGCCATGAACTTCTCCGATTTCTTCATCAAGCGCCCGATCTTCGCCGGCGTTTTGTCCATGATCATCTTCCTCGTGGGCTTCATCGCCCTCTTCAAGCTGCCCATCAGCGAATACCCCGAGGTCGTCCCGCCCACCGTGATCGTCCGCGCCTCGTATCCCGGCGCGAATCCCAAGACCATCGCCGAAACCGTCGCCTCGCCCCTTGAGCAGCAGATCACCGGCGTCGAAAACTCGCTCTACATGTTCTCGCAGGCGACGAGCGACGGCGTGATGACGCTCACCATCACCTTCAAGCTCGGCACCAACCTCGATACCGCCCAGGTGCAGGTGCAGAACCGCGTCGCCCAGGCCGAGACCAAGCTCCCCGAAGAAGTCCGCCGTATCGGCGTCACGGTGACGAAGGCCTCCCCCGACCTCCTCATGGTCGTCCACCTTTTCTCCCCGGACAACCGCTACAACGACATCTACGTGCGCAACTACGCCACGCTGCAGGTGAAGGACGTGCTCGCCCGTCTCGACGGCGTCGGCCAGGTCCGCATCTACGGCTCCGGCGACTACGCGATGCGCGTCTGGCTCGACCCCAACAAGGTCGCCGCCCGCGGTCTCACCGCCTCCGACGTCGTCGCCGCCATCCGCGAGCAAAACGTCCAGGTCGCCGCCGGCGCCGTCGGCCAGCAACCCAACTCCCGCCCCTCCGATACCGAGCTGCTCATCAACACCAAAGGCCGCCTCACCACTGCCGAAGAGTTTGGCGACATCATCGTGAAGACCGGACCGCGCGGCGAACGCGTGGAGCTGCGCGACGTCGCCCGCATCGAGCTCGGCGCCTCCGAATACGCGCTTCGTTCGCTCCTCAATAACAAGCCCGCCGTCGCCATCCCCATCGCCCAGCTCCCCGGCTCGAACGCCATCGCCACCTCCGACGCGGTCCGCGCTACCATGAAGGAGCTCAAGAAAAATTTCCCCGAGGGTCTCGACTACAGCATCGTTTACGACCCCACCATCTTCGTCCGCCACTCGATCACGGCCGTCGTGCACACGCTCATCGAGGCGCTCATCCTCGTGGTGATCGTGGTGATCCTT
>JAHFTG010000085.1 GCA_023269455.1 Opitutaceae bacterium
GCGGGCGGCATCGAGCTTGGCGAGAGCGAGGCTGGCCTTGGCTTGGGCGAGGGCGGCCTGGGCCTGTGCGAGCTGTTGGTCGAGTTCGGGGGCGTCGATCACGGCGAGGGTCTGGCCGGTTTTTACGCGGTCGCCGAGATCCACGAGCCAGTGGCCGATGTAGCCATTGGTGCGCGCGTAGATCGAGGTGTCTTGAAACGCGCTGAGCGTGGCGGGCAGCACGACTTCGACGGGAGCCTCGCGGTGCTGGGCGGTGGCGACGTTGACGACGGGGCGGCCGATGGCGCGCGCGCGGTCATCGAGGGAGGCGGCGTTGAGCTGGCGCGGGCGGATACCGAGAAAATAAACGGCGGCGCACGCGGTGATCACGATGACGAAAAAAAGCAGGGAGCGGGCGGACTTCATGGAAAGTGAAAAGAGGGGGACTGAAGGAAGTGAAGTTGAGGGAAGCAATGGACGGTCGATCAGGGCGTGGGGTGCGGCGTGGCGTCCATTTCCTTGATGAGGTCTTCGTCGGGGCGGTGGGCGGCTTTGCGGCGCAACGATGCGTAGGCGACGGGCACAAGGAAGAGCGTGGCGAGGGTCGCGAAGGTGAGGCCGCCGATGACGGCGCGGCCGAGCGGGGCGTTTTGCTCGCCGCCTTCGCCGAGGCCGAGGGACATGGGGAGCATGCCGATGATCATGGCGAGCGCGGTCATGAGCACGGGGCGCAGGCGGGTGTAGCCTGCGGAGAGCGCGGCGGCGCGTGCGTCCATGCCTTCCTTGCGCTGGTCGTTGGCGAAGGTGACGACGAGGATGGCGTTGGCGGTGGCCACGCCGACGCTCATGATCGCACCCATGAGAGAGGGAACGCTCATCGTCGTGCCGGTGAGGAAAAGCATCCAGGCGATGCCGCAGAGTGCGCCGGGCAACGCCATGATGATGATGAACGGGTCGAGCCACGACTGGAAGTTTACCACCATGAGCAGGTAGACGAGGAGGATGGCGCCGAGCACGCCGACGCCGAGACCGAGGAAGGAGGCGTCCATGCTTTTAACCTGGCCGCGCAGGGTGACGAAGTTGCCGGGCTTCAGTTTTTTTTCTGACTGGGCGATGAGCTTGCGGACGGCGTCGGCGACGGAGCCGAGGTCGCGGCCATCGACGTTGGCGTAAACATCGAAGACGGGCTGGATGTTGTAGTGGCCGATCACGGCGGGACTCACGGTGCGCTGGACGGAGGCGACATTGCCGAGGATCTGCGGCGGAGCGCCGGCGGCGCCGGTTTCGCTGATCGGGGTGTTTTGCATGGCGTCGATGGAGTCGATCTGGATCTGGGGCGTCTGCGTGGAGACGGAGTATTGCACGCCGTTTTGCGGGCTGAGCCAGAAATTCGGCGCGGACTGGGCGGAGCCGGACAACGAAATGATGAGGTTCGTGGCGACGTCGCGCTGGGTGAGACCGAGCTGCTGCGCACGATCGCGGTCCACGTTTACTTTGAGCGTGGGAGTGTTGACGACTTGGTGGACATGGACGTCCACCGCGCCGGGGATTTTGGCGATGGCGGAGGCGAGTTCCTGGGCGGCGGCGTAGTTGCCGGTGCGGTCGCGGCCGGCGATCTGCACGTCGATGGGGGCGGGGAGGCCGAAGTTCAGAATCTGGCTGACGATATCGGCGGGTTGCGTGAAGAAATCGTAGTCGGGGTATTCGCGGGCGACGCGTTCGCGGATCTGACGGACGTAGTCGCGGGAGCGTCCGTGTTTTTCGGGGTTGAGGGAGACGAGGATCTCGCCGTCGGAGGCGCCGATGGTGGCGGAGTCGGTGAAGGCGAGGTTGATGCCGCCGTTGGGCAGGCCGATGTTGTCGAGGATGGTGACGAGTTCCTCGGCGGGGACGACCTGGCGAATGATGTTTTCGACGTTGGTGAAGACGCGTTCTGTCTCCTCGGCGCGGGTGCCGGCGGGGGCGCGGATGTGGAGACGGAACTGGCCGGCGTCCACTTCGGGGAAGAAGTCGCGACCGAGAAACGGCGTGAGCACGGCGCTCAGCACGATGATCACGGCCATCGTGATGACGACGGCAAGCCGGTGATCGAGGGCCCAGCCGAGAGCGTTGGTGTAGCCGCCGCGCAGGCGTTCGAAGTGGCGGTTGAAGCGCACATGGATGCGCCAGAAGATGTCGGCGCCGGCGGGGATTCCCCCGGTGCTATCGTCGTGAAGCACGGGTTGGCCGCGCAGCAGGTAGTGGACGAAGGTGGGCACCACGGTGCGGGAGAGGAAATAGGAGGCTAGCATCGCGAAGATAACGGCCATCGCGAGGGGGCCAAAGAGGAACTTGGCGGTGCCTTCGAGGAAGAAAATCGGGACGAAGACGATGCAGATACACAGCGTCGAGACGAAGGCAGGCGTGGCGATCTGCTGCGCGCCGTCGAGGATCGATTGGAGGAGGGATTTGTGCATCCCGAGGTTTCGATCAATGTTTTCGATGGTGACGGTGGCGTCGTCCACGAGGATGCCGACGGCGAGCGACAGGCCGCCGAGGGTCATGGCATTGATCGTCTGTCCGAAGATGGCGAGGATGATGATCGAGCAGAAAATCGACAGCGGGATGGAGAGCGCGACGACGAGGGTGTTGCGCCAGGTGCCGAGGAAAAGGAGGATCATCGTGGCGGTGAGGACGGCGGCGATGAGCGCCTCGGTGACGACGCCTTTCAGCGCGGCGCGGACGAAGAGCGATTGGTCGAACTGCGGGCGCAACTCGAGCTCGGGCGGGAGGGTGCTTTTGACGCGAGGGAGGATGTCCTTGATGCGTTGGATGATGTCCAACGTGGAGGCGTTGCCGCTTTTCAGGATGCTCACAAGGGCGCCGCGCGTGCCGTCCTGGCGGACGATGTTGGTCTGCGGAGCGAAGCCGTCGCGGACCTGGGCGACATCGCGGACGTAGATGGTGGCACCGTTGACCTGCTTGATCGGGAGATCGCCGAGACCGGCGACGACGTCGGGGCTGCTGTTGAGAAGGACGTTGTATTCGCGATCGCCGATCTTGGCCGTGCCGGAAGGCATGGTGAGGTTTTGGGCGTTGATGGCGTTGCTCACGTCGGAGGGCGTGAGGCCGCGGGACTGAAGCGCCTTGGTGTCGAGATCGACCATGATCTGGCGCACCTTGCCGCCGGTGGGCAGCGGGACGGAGGCGCCTTGGACGGTGGCGAGTTGGACGCGGAGGAAGTTGAGGCCGAGGTCGTAGAGGCTTTGTTCGCTGAGGGTTTTGCTCCAGAGGCCGAGCTGGAGGATGGGGACGTTGGAGGCGCTGAAGCGGAGGATGAGCGGGGGGGTGGTGCCGGGCGGCATCACGCGGACGACGGTTTGGTTAACCGAGGTGACCTGGGCGACGGCGGCGTCGATGCTCGTGCCGGGCTGGAAATAGACCTTGATGACGCCGATGCTGGGCAGTGACTGCGACTCGATGTGCTCGATGTCGTTTACCGTGGTGGTCATGGCGCGCTCGCTGATGGTGACGATGCGCTTCTCCATTTCGTCCGGCGTGAGGCCGTTGTAGCTCCAGATTACGGATACGACGGGGATGTCGATGGGAGGGAAGATGTCCTTGGCCATGCGCGAGACCGCGAGGCCGCCGAGGAGAAAAATGAGCAGCGCCATCACGGTAAACGTGTAGGGCCGGTTGAGAGCGAGGCGGACGATCCACATGGAGAAAGGCGGGAAAGCGGGCGGTGTTAAATGAGTGCCCTAGTATCCGTCAAAACCGCGCGTTTCGCCAATATATCTTTGGTTGATGATCGAGACTTTATAAGTATGGATCGGCGTTCATGGAGTTGAGACATCTGCGTTACTTTGTGGCGGTGGCGGAGGAGCTGCATTTCGGTCGGGCGGCCGTCCGGCTGAATCTGGCGCAGCCGCCGCTCAGCCAGCAGATCAAGGCGCTCGAGCGTGAGCTGGGGGTGACGTTGTTTCTGCGCAACAGCCGGAAGGTGGAGCTTACGCCGGAGGGCGTGACGTTCTTGGATCATGCGCAGCAACTGCTGGCGCAGGCGGAGCGGGCGCAAGGCGCGATGCGTTCCGCAAGGCGAGGGGAGTCGGGCGTGATCGCGATCGGTTTCGTGACCTCGGCGGTTTACTCGCTTTTGCCGGCGGTGTTGCGGGAGTTTACCCGGCAGAGGCCGCAGGTGGAAATCCGCTGTTTCGAGATGAACGTGAACCAGCAGATGGCTGCCCTGGAAGAGCGAAAAATCCAAGTGGGCATCGCCCGCATGGTGCCGGCGGGCGGGCGGGTGCGCGCGGAAGTGATCGGTCGGGAATCGTTCGTGCTGGCGTTGCCGGCGGATCACCCGAGGGCGACGGGACCGGCGGCGACGTTGGGTGAGTTTGCGGCGGAGAAGTTTATCTTTTTTCCACGGGCGCAGGCGCCGGTCATCTATGATGCGGTCATCGCGTCGTGCCAGCGAAGCGGGTTCAGCCCGCGCATCACGCAGGAGGGTCTGGAGATTCACACGATCCTCGCGATGGTGGCGGCGGGGCTGGGGGTGACGCTAGTGCCCTCCTCGGTGCAAAGCCTGCGGATGCCGGGCGTGGTTTATCGGGCGCTGCCCGAGGGTGAAACCGAGGAGGTCGAACTGGTTTTGATGAGCGGGACCGATCCGGTTTCCGCCGCGGTGAATGCGTTCATCGCCGTGGCGAAAAAAGTGTCCCGCAAAAGCCTCGTCTGAGTGCGCGAGGGGGGCGGGGAGGGAGGGCGCAGCTTTTCCTTGCTTGCCGGGTTGCCGCGCTCTTCGCTCAACCCTCCTATTCCCATGAAAATCCTCGTTGCCGATAAGATCTCGCCCAAGGGAGTCGCCTACCTGCGCCAGCAGCCGGGCTTTGAAGTTGTTGAGGCTTACGGCTCCTCCCCCGAAAAAATCCTGGAACTCGTGAAAGACGTGCACGCCATCGCCGTGCGCTCCGAGACCAAGATCACCCGCGCCGTCATCGAGGCCGCGCCCCTGCTCAAAGTCGTTGGTCGTGCCGGCGTCGGCGTGGACAACGTCGATGTCGATGCCGCCACCGAGCGCGGGGTGATCGTCATGAACACTCCGGCGGGCAACACCATCTCCACCGCCGAGCTCACCTTCACCCATATTCTTTGCTGCGCGCGTCCAATCGCCCAAGGCGCGGCCTCTATGAAGGCCGGCAGTTGGGATCGCAAGACCCTCAGCGGTGTCGAACTCCTCCGAAAGAACATCGGTATCATCGGTCTTGGCCGTATCGGCAGCGAGGTCGCCAAGCGCGCCCAGGCTTTCGGCATGAAGGTCCTCGCTTATGATCCTTACCTGACGCCTGCCCGCGCCAGCGCCATGCAGGTCGAGTCGGTTTCGCTCGACGCGCTTCTGGCCGGTTCCGATTACATCACGGTTCACATGCCGCTGACGGACGAAACCAACAACATGATCGACGAGGCCGCGCTCGCGAAGTGCAAGAAGGGCGTCCGCATCGTCAACTGCGCCCGCGGCGGTATCATCAATGAAAAAGCTCTCGTCGCCGCCCTCAAGAGCGGTCAGGTCGGTGCCGCCGGCCTCGACGTTTACGAGACCGAGCCGCTTCCCAAGGACAGCGAACTCCGCTCCGCTCCGAACATCGTGCTCACGCCTCACATCGCCGCTTCCACCGCTGAAGCGCAGGAGACCGTTGGCATCGAGGTTGCCGAGCAGATCGCCGACCTCCTCGTGAGCGGCGCCGTGCGCAACGCCGTCAACCTTCCCTCGGTTGATGCCGCCACCGCCAAGCTCCTCGCTCCCTACATCGATCTTGGCACCAAGCTCGGCACGCTCGTCCAGCAGATTGCCCCGCAGCAGATCGCCTCGCTGTGCATCACCTACGCCGGCAAGATCGCGGACCTCGATGCCAACGCCATCACCCGCTCCATCCAGCGCGGCTATCTCCGCCGCATCAGCGACTCGGTCAACTCCGTCAACGCGCCCATCGTCCTCCAGCGTCTCGGTATCGACGCGCAGGTGATCAAGAGCAGCGCATCCTGCGACTACTCTGAGTTGATCACCGTTGAGGCGGTCGACCCGATTGGCGCCGTGTTCAGCGCTTCCGGCACTATCCTCGGCAAGACCAACGAACCCCGCATCGTCGGCATCAATGGTCGCGAGGTCGAAGTATCCGCCGAGGGCAAACTCCTCGTCCTTGAGAACGTTGACCAACCCGGCATGGTCGGCGCCGTGGGCACGCTTCTCGGCAAGGACGGCGTCAACATCGCCGATATGTCGCTCTCGCGCCTCACGCCCGGCAGCACCGCTTACATGGTGGTCCGCGTGGACAACGAGCCAAGCGAGGCCGCCCGCACCGAGCTCAAGAACAACTCGGCCATCAAGCAGGCCAAGTTCATCCAGCTCTGATCTGGAGCCCCGGCCCCCCGTCGGGGCCTCTGGGCCGACGGCGTCGTCGGCCCTCCATTTTAACCATGTTGATCCCCCTCACCATCGCCGCCGTCGCCGGCTATTTTCTGGGCGCGATTCCCTTCGGCTACCTCGTGGCCCGCGCCTACGGGATCAACATTTTCGAGCACGGCAGCAAGAGCCCCGGCGCGACCAACGTGAAGCGCGTCCTCGGCAAGAAGGCGGGCAACACCGTCTTCGCGCTCGACGCCGTGAAAGGCGCGCTCGCCGCCGGCTGGCCGCTCCTGCTTGCGTGTTGGGCCGCGCACCGCAGCGCCGCGACTTCCGATCACGCCATCGGCTGGACCGTTTACACCGCCAACGTAAAAGTCCTCTCGCCCGACACCGTGATTCCCGCCGCCGTCACCGGCCTCCTCTTCGCCGTCATCGGCCACAGCTTCTCCTGCTTCACCCGCTTCAAAGGCGGCAAAGGCGTCGCCACTTCCGCCGGCGGCTTTATCGTCCTCATGCCCGTCGTCACGCTCATCGCGCTCGCCGTGTGGCTGGTGACGTTCTTCGTGTCCCGCTACGTTTCGCTCGCCTCGATCCTCGCCGCCGTGGCGATTCCCGTCGGCGCGTTCCTGCTCCACAAACCGCCGCTCCTCACCGGCCTCGCCGCCCTCATCGGCGCGTTCGTGATCATCCTGCACCGCGCCAACGTCGGACGCCTCCTCAAAGGCACCGAAAATAAATTCGTCAAAAAACCGGCGTCCGCCCCTTCTGTGAACCCATGAGCACCCACGCGACCGTCAACATCGGCATCTGCGGCCTCGGCACTGTCGGCCAGGGCGTCTGGAAACACATCGAGTCCAACCGCGCCGCCCTCGAGTCCCGCCTCGGCGTGAAGCTCAACCTCGCCCGCGCCTCCGTCCGCGACCTCGACAAAAAACGCGCCGTCCGCCTCCCCGCCGCCAAGCTCACCACCGACCCGCTCGCCATCGCCAACGATCCCGCGATCCACATCGTGTGCGAACTCATCGGCGGCACCACGCTCGCCCGCGAAGTTACGCTCGCCGCCCTGAAAGCCGGCAAGACCGTCGTCTCCGCCAACAAGGCCCTCCTCTGCAAACACGGCCCCGAGCTCTTCCGCGCCGCCCGCAAACACGGCGGCCACTTCTTCTTTGAGGCGTCCGTCGCCGGTGGTATTCCAATCATCAAAGCCCTTCGCGAAGGCCTCGTCGCCAACCGCTTCAAGCTCATCTACGGCATCCTCAACGGCACCTGTAACTACATCCTCACCCGCATGGACCGCGAGGGCGCCAGCTACCCCGCCATCCTCGCCGAGGCCAAGGCCCTTGGCTATGCCGAGGCCGATGAATCCCTCGACGTCGATGGCTGGGACACCGCCCACAAGGCCTCCATCCTCGCCTTCCTCGCGCACGGCACCTGGGTCCCCGTCGAAAAAATGCTCGTCGAGGGCATTACCCAAGTCACCCAGGCCGACCTCTCCTTCGCCCGCGAAAACGGCTACGCGAT
Organism: Opitutaceae bacterium; assembly: GCA_023269455.1. Lineage (GTDB taxonomy): Bacteria > Verrucomicrobiota > Verrucomicrobiia > Opitutales > Opitutaceae > Rariglobus. Next base: position 7,883 of record JAHFTG010000085.1, read on the forward strand.
CAAGCTCCTCGCCGTCATCACCCGCGACGCCGAGAGCGGCCAGGTCTTCGTGCGCGTCCAGCCCACGCTCATCCCGAGCACCAAGGTTCTCGCCAACGTGAACGAGGTTTACAACGGCATCTCCGTCACCGGCGACGTCGTCGGCGAGACCGTTTACATCGGACGCGGCGCCGGCCAGGACCCGACCGCCAGCGCCGTCATCAGCGACATCGCCGACGCCGTCATTCTCCTCAACCGCGGCAACTCCCATCTTCCCGAGCTGGCCGAGACGCGCGCCGCGCTGTCCCCGCTCCAGTCCATCACCGGCCGCTACTACCTGCGCCTCGAAGTGAAGGACGAGCCCGGCGTGCTCGCCAAGATCGCCGGCCTCACCGCCAAGCTCGACGTGAGCATTGCCAGCGTGCTCCAGCGCCCCAGCGAGACGCCCGGCGCCGCCTCGCTCATCCTCACGACCCACGATAGCAACGAAAAGGCCATCCGCGCCACCGTCCGCCGCCTCGGCAAACTTTCCAGCGTCCTCGGCGAACCGGTTCTCCTCCGCATCGCGACCTTCTCTTAAACGGCTTCTTATTTTCCCCTTTCTCCTTCTTTCTTTTCCAAAATGGCCAGAATTGTCCAAAAATACGGCGGCACCTCGGTTGGTGATGTCGAACGCATCCGCAAGGTCGCCGAG
>JAHFTG010000439.1 GCA_023269455.1 Opitutaceae bacterium
CCCCGTGTGCAGCCCGAAAACATATGCGACCGGCAACGCCAGCAGCCAGTAGGACACAAACGTGATCGCCGCCGGCACCTTCACGTCGGCCAACCCGCGCAGCGCGCCCGAACCCACTACCTGCCCGCCGTCAAAAAGCTGAAAGATCGCCGCCACCACCAGCAGTTTGGCCGCCAGCGCGATCACCGCCGGATCATCCACAAACGCGTGCGCCAGCCACGGCCCCGCCAGCGCAAACACCACCGCCGACGTGCTCATAATCACACACGCCATCGCCAGCGTCCCGAAGCCGATCTCCCGCAAGGCTTGCGTCCGCCCCTCGCCCACCGCCTTGCCGATGCGCATGCTCACCGCCATCGAAAGCCCGAGCGGAAACATGAACATGAAAGCCGCGCAACTGAGAGCGATCTGATGCGCCGCCAGCGCCGTCGCGCTGATCCACCCCATCATCAACGCCGCCGCCATGAACGCCCCCGTCTCGAACAGCAGCATCACCGCCGCCGGCACGCCGATGTGCAGCATCTCGCGGAACCGCGCGCCGCTCAGCCCGCTCCACCACGCCACCGGCCAGGCCGCGCGGAACTCCGCCGCGCCCCGCAGCCACGCGTAAATCACCCCGAGCACGACCACCCGTGACACCAGCGTCGCCCACCCCGCACCCGCCAGCCCGAACGCAGGCGCGCCGAGATGCCCGTAGATCAACACCCAGTTGAGAAACACGTTCAACGCCACGCCGCCCAGCATGATCGCCATCGGCATCCACGGCCGCCCGAGCGCCTCGGCAAATTGCCGGAACACCTGAAACACCAGCGCCGGCACGAGCGACACCGCGATGAGCGCGTAAAACGGATTCACCGCCGCGACCACCTCAGGCGGTTGCCCCAGGTGATGAAACCACGCCGACAACCCGACCATCGCGAGCATCTCGAGCACGCTCGCGACCAGCGCCAGCACGACGCCATGTTTCAACCACACGGCGCCCGCCGCATCGTTACCCTTACCGTGCTCCCGCGAAGCCAGCACCGCCACCGGCAGCAGCAGCCCGATGCCGACCAGGAAAAAGACGCCGAACACCCCGCCCGCAAAAGCCGACGCCGCCAGCGGCACCGTGCCTACATGGCCGATCATCACGCTGTCCACCACGCCCATGAGCATCTGGCTCACCTGCCCGACGACGATCGGCAGGGCGAGCGCCAGCGTGGCCCGGGCTTCCTTGAAGTGAGTGCGCATCAAGCCGCCGACCGTGAACACGACCCCAATCCGAGGCACGACGAAAACCGTCCGCACCGGCGATTCACTTCGTCGCCCGCACCTTCACCGCAAAATCCGCCGCCCGCCCGTCCTGCGAAACAAACCGTGCGACGACCGTATTGTTGCCCTCCAGCGTGAGCCGATGCCAACACGCCTCATCGGCCAGCGTCTCGCCCGCCGGTCCCTTGAAAGTCGCCCCCACTTGAATCGCAAACGTCGCGTTGCTCAGGTTTTTCAAGCTGGCGATGATCTCCAGGCGTCCGTCCTTGCGATGGACGACCTGAAGGCCGGTGCATTCCACCGCCTGGGCCACCGTCTCATCCAGCAACATAACCTTGGCGGTGTCGGCTAGGGTGTAGCGCGTCGCCATCACCGCGTTTTTTTTGCACGGCCCGGCGCAACCCGCGAGCCCGACGGCCAGCCCCAGCCCGAGAACGGCGAGCGTCCGGGTTTTAAGCAGGCTGAAAAAGGCGCGAGGCGCGTGCATGATGATCGAAGAATTCATGGCCGGACAAAGATGACAACAGCACAGGCCGACAAAGGTTCCATCCATTAAAAATAGCCTTAGCGATGGCGGCACTTCCGAGATTGCGAGCAGTCTAAACGGGCGGCACATTTTCATGAACACTTTGCTTCCCTCCATGCACACCAAGACCCCCTTTCTCCTCGGCGGATTTCTCGGCCTGGCCACCTTCTTCACCTCTGGCTGCTCCACCACGGATGGCAAGGCGGCCACCAATCCCCAGCATCCCGGCCCAGCCATCGGCCAGGCGGCGGGCACAGTCGTGGGCGTGGTGGGAGGCAACGTCGTGGGCGCGGTTTACGGCGCAGGCGAAGGCGTCGTCAACGGCGTGAAGCAACCCTTCACCAACGAACCCCACGTCATCCGCGTCTGGCACACCGAGACGACCAGCGACGGCCGCACCGTGCAGGTGCCCCAGGACATCTTGGTGGATGAATACGGCCGCCCGGTGGCGAAATGAGACAGGTCCTCATCGCAAGCCGAGAGAGCCCAAGGCACGAAACAATTGACGACATCCGCCCACCCTGAGCTTAGCAAGGAAGGCATTTAATTAAGTTAATGCGAATAGGCCTATTGGGAGAAATATGAAATCCATCGTTCTTATATTCGCGTTACTCACAGGAGTTATAAAAGCAGAACCAGCAGGCGCTACCGATTTAGTTCCTCGCTCAGACAGTCCTGCCGCCGAAAGTCTCAAGATCAAAGGATTCGAAAAAACGACCACTTGCATCTCAGCAGAGCCATCGTTCACAGATTTCCGGCTCCCCCCAGAAATATACATCCCTGAATTTCAA
>JAHFTG010000362.1 GCA_023269455.1 Opitutaceae bacterium
GGGTCGGTGTCGAACTTGCGCTGGAGGTCGAGGGCGGCGGCGACGCGGGCCTGGGTGGAGGCTTTTTCGTCGAGCCAGCCGAACCAGCGGTAATACGCGAAGACGGCGTGGCTGATGTCGCGCTTTTCCTCGGGGTCGAGGTATTTGGCGGCGCCGAGTTCACCGCGCAGAACGTAGTCGGCCGGTTTCTCGGCGGTGACTTGGTCAATGATAAGTGTGGCGCGGTTGAGGAGAGTGGAGTCGGGCATGATGAAAAACGAAGATGACAGAAATCAGATGTCAGATGTCGGAAGTCAGCAGAATTAGCCGCTGTGATGGTGCTGATCTCTGAGCTCTGACTTCCGACTGTTAGGATCGCTTGGACCACTTGCGGTCGTCGGCGATTTCGAGGGGCTTGGTTTCGAGTTGGACGCCGGCGACGGCGGGGTGGGTGCGGAATTCTTGGAACTTGGCAGGGGTGAGCTTCCAGCCCAAGGCGCCGCTGATGTCGGAGAGGGCGGTGATGCGGTCTTCGAAGAGGAAGCCGAGGCTCGTGTTGGTTGAACCGGCGTTTTTATCGAGCGTCGTGCGCAGCGTGCGGAGGAAGTCGGGGAGTTCTTTGTGCTGCGGGTGGAGGAGCCAGGTCACCCGCTTGATGTGACCCATCACATAGGCTTCGAGCGGGCGGCATTCCTTCACGTTGATGCGCGGGCCTTCCTGGCCGACGATGATGTTGCCGAGGATGACGACCTGGGCGTTTTCGGCGAGGTTCATGGCCCACTTCGCGGTGGCGTCGGCAAACATGTTGAGCTGGAGCGACGCCTTCTTCGTCGAGAGCGTGAACATGAACCACGGGCGGTTGTCCTTCTTCGCGAGTTTTTTGACGAGGTTGCTGGCGATGCCGCAGAGGCGGAACTCGACGCGGTCGCCTTGCTGGAGGAGTTCGTCGGGGGCGAAGGTGTCGAGCGCGTCGGCGAGGCCGAGGTAGGCGTTCATCGGGTGGCCGGTGACGTAGAACCCGAGGAGTTCCTTCTCGAACTGGAGACGGTCGGCGGAGGTGAAGTCGTCCTCCTGCTCGGCCTGGCGGTCGCGGACGGCGGTTTTTTGGCGGCGGGAGCTTCCTCGGCGAGCATATCGAAGAAGCCGCTCTGGCCGGCGGCGCGGTCGCGGGCGTTGGCGACGGCGGCGGCGAGGGAGGAGTCGATGTTGTCGAAGAGTTTTTTGCGGGAGGCACCGCTGAAATCGAAGGCGCCTGTCTTCACGAGGTGCTCGAGGACGCGTTTGTTGAGGGCCTTGGCGTCCACGCGGGAAACGAAGTCGTCGAAGTCGGTGAACGGCCCGTTCTTCTCGCGTTCCTCGATGACCTTGAGGGCGGCGCCTTCGCCCACGCCTTTGATGCCGGCCATGCCGAAACGGATCGCGGCACGGCCGCGATCCGTAGCTGAGAGCTGAGAGTCTAGAGCTGAGAGCTCGGAGGTCGGAGGCTGGGTCTTGCTCTTAGCTCTAGCCTCTGGGCTTTCGGCTTTCCGGAAGACGGGGGCGAACATGTCGCGGGACTCGTTGACGTCGGGGCCGAGCACGACGAGGCCCATCGCCTCGCACTCGGCGACGAAGTGGGAAACTTTTTCAGAGTTGCCCAGTTCGGAACTGAGCATGGCGGCCATGAACTCGGCGGGGTAGTTGGCCTTCAGGTAGCCGGTCTGGTAGCTGAGAATCGCGTAGGCGGCGGAGTGAGATTTGTTGAAGCCGTAGCCGGCGAATTTGTTGAGGATGTCGAAGATGGCGTCGGCGGTTTTTTGCGGGATGGCGTTCACGCGGAGGGCGCCTTCGACGAACTTGGTGCGCTCCTTCGCCATCGCCTCGGCGTCTTTTTTACCCATGGCGCGGCGGAGCATGTCGGCGCCGCCGAGGGTGTAGCCGGCGATGACCTTGGCGGCTTCCATGACCTGCTCCTGGTAAACCATGATGCCGTAGGTTTCCTGACAGACGGCTTCGAGGAGCGGGTGCGGATAGGTGACGGTGGACGGATCTTTTTTGCCTTTAACGTAGTCGGGTATCCACTCCATCGGGCCGGGGCGATAGAGGGCGATCAGGGCGACGATTTCGTCCACGGAGGAAAGGCTGATCTGACGGCAGAGATTTTGCATGCCGCCGGACTCCAGTTGGAACACACCGGTAGTGCGGCCGGAGTTGAGGAGGGCGAAGGTCTTCGCGTCTTCGAGGGAGATTTTCTCGATGTCGAAGTCGGGGTTGGCGGAGCGGCGGATGTTGGCAACGGCGTCGGCGATGACGGTGAGCGTCTTGAGGCCGAGGAAGTCCATCTTCAGCAGGCCGAGCTTGCCGACGGCGTTCATGTCGAACTGCACGGTGACGTCGCCTTCCTGCAAGGTGAGCGGGACGAATTCGTCGAGCGGGCGGTCGGTGATGATGATGCCGGCGGCGTGTTTGCCGGTGTTGCGCACCATGCCTTCGAGGACGAGGGCCTGGTCGAAGATTTTTTTGGCGACGGGGTTTTTCGTGACCTCGTTGCGAAGCTCTTCGGATTTCTCGCGAGCGGACTCGAGCGTG
>JAHFTG010000363.1 GCA_023269455.1 Opitutaceae bacterium
TGCGCCGACGCGGGAGAAGATGCGGTCCACGAGGCCGACGCGGCAACGTTTGGCGGGGGTCCAGCAGCCGACTTGGGCGAGAAGGGTGATGAGCGCGACCTGGCGGATGTAGGTGGATTTACCGGCCATGTTGGGGCCGGTGATGAGCGCGATCTGGGCGTCGGTGGTGGCGAGGGTGGTGTCGTTGGGGACGAAGGCTTGGGAGCCGCCGGCGGAGGCGGGGGAGCGGAGCATCTGCTCGACGACGGGGTGGCGGCCTTCGGTGATTTCGAGGAGGTCGCCTTCGTCGAGTTCGGGCTGGCAGTAGTCCCACTCGCGGGCGAGGACGGCCCAGCCGGCGAGGACGTCGAGTTCGGCAAGGGCGTCTGCCGTCTGCGCGAGGGCGATGGAGTCGTCGAGGACGGCGGTGACGAGGTCGGCGAAGAGGGATTGCTCGCGGGAGAGGGCGTTTTCCTCGGCGTGGAAGATTTCCTTTTCTTTCTGGCGGAGGCTTTCGGTGACGTAGCGTTCGCCGCCGACGGTGGTCTGGCGGCGGATGTAGTCGGCGGGGACGAGGTGGAGGTTGGCCTTGGTGATCTCGATGTAGTAGCCGAAATTGCCGGTGAACTTGACCTTGAGGCTGCGGATGCCGGTGCGGGCCTGCTCGGCGGCTTCGAGGTCGGAGAGCCAGGTCTTGTTGCCGCTGGTGAGGCCGCGCATGCGGTCGAGTTCGGCGTCGTAGCCGGCGCGGATGAAATTGCCGTCGGCGAGGTCGGCGGGGAGTTCGTCGGCGAGGGCCGACGACAGGAGCTGCCTCAGGGCAGGCAGCTCCTGGAGTTGAGAGCTGAGAGCTGAGAGCTGAGAGCCAGAGGGGAAGCCCGCAAGCGTGGTTTGGAGGGCGGGGAGTTGACTGAGGGTGTCGCGGATGCCGCCGAGTTCGCGGGGGTTGCGGAGGCGGTTTTGGAGGCGGCCGAGGATGCGGGGGATGTCGCGGATCTGGCCGAGGTGCTCGCGGAGTTCGCCGAGCTGCATGGGGCGGGCGAGGAGTTCGCCGACGATGGCGGAGCGGCGCTGGATATCGGGGAGGTCGAGGGTGGGCGAGGCGAGCCAGCGTTCGAGGAGGCGGGCGCCGGCGGCGGTGCCGGTGCGGTTGATGGCGGTGAGGAGGGAGCCGTCGCGGGTGCCGCGGGAGGACTGGAAGATCTCGAGGTTGCGCAGGGTGGCGGGGTCGAGGAGGAGGGTGCGGGCGCTGCGGTATTCCTGGAGGGAGCGGAGGTTTTCCGGTTTGGCGCAGAGGTTTTCGGTGGCGTAGTGGACGACGGCGCCGGCGGGGCCGAGGGCGGGGTGGTCGGGGGCGAGGCCGAAGCCTTGGAGGTTGAGGACGCCGAGGGCGGTGGTGACGGTGCGGAGGCCTTCGGAGGTCTCGAAGTGGTAGCCGGGGAGGTCGGTGACGAGGCGGGTGGAGGCGAAGGCGTGGAGGGCGTGGACGGCGGCGGGACTCCGCTCGCTGGCGCTCGCGGCTACGTGAGGGGCGGTTTTCCAGCGTTCGAGTTCGCCTTCGATGACGATGAGTTCGGCGGGGTCGAGGGCGGTGAGGACGGGGAGGAGGTTTTCGGCGCGGGCGTCGGTGGCGACCTTGAATTCGCCGGTGGAGAGGTCGAGCCAGGCGGCGTGGAGGCCGGTCTTGTCGAGGAGGAGGGCGCAGAGGTAGTGGTTGCGCGAGGCGTCGAGCTGGTTGGCGGCGAGGGTGGTGCCGGGGGAGAGGATGCGGGTGAGGGCGCGGCGGACGAGTTTGCCGGCCTTGGCGGGTTCGGCCTGGTCGCAGATGGCGACTTTTTTGCCGGCGGCGAGGAGCTTGGTGACGTAGTTGTCGAGGGCATGGGCGGGGATGCCGGCCATGGGGGTCTCCTGGCGCTTGGTGAGGGTGAGGCCGCAGATGCGCGAGGCGGCGGCGGCGTCGTCGAAGAACATCTCGTAGAAGTCGCCGAGGCGGAAGAGCAGCAGGGTGTCCTTGGGGAGCGTCCGGCGCACCTCGAAGTATTGCTGCATCATCGGGGTGAGTTTTTCGGGGGCGGACGACATGGGGGACGATGCGAACGGGAAACGCGGCGGGAGGCACGAAAAAATTGCGGCACACCCCAAGCGGACGGAGTTTTTGACCACTAAGGGAAACTCCCAACGGGGAGTTTCTTTGGGAGCGGTTTCGGCCAATGGCCTTCACGGGGAAGCGGAGGGGCGGCTGATGCCGCCGGGGGGATTTGAATTCAAGAGGTAAGGCGCGGAGGGGTGGCTTGCGTTGGCGGGCGGTGGGTGTGTTTAAGGAGGCGTGGACACTCTTTTTTATCGTGATCTTGGCGGGGCGGGGAATCTGCCGATGGTCGTGCTGCATGGGCTGCTCGGATCGTCGCGCAACTGGCTGACGACGGGCGGCGACCTCGCGGCGCGTTATCACGTGATGGCGCTCGATCTGCGCAACCACGGGAAGTCGCCGCATGCGGACGAGATGACTTACGAGGCGATGTTGGCCGACGTGCTGGCGTGGATGGATGCGCAGGGTCTCG
>JAHFTG010000364.1 GCA_023269455.1 Opitutaceae bacterium
GCCCAGAGCTTCGGGATTGAAACGAAGTAAGCCAGGAACAGGTGTGCGATGATCGCGGCGAGCAGGATGAAGACGGCCTGCTTGAGTCCGCGGCGCGCAACCTTGCCCGATGTCCAGGGAGCCGCATCAAGCCGCCGGCGCTCGACCGCATCGCCCTCGATCCAGCACTCCACCCGTCGAAAGACATGCTCCAGAAAAACCGTCTGCGGACACGCCCAGCCACACCACATGCGGCCGAGCAGTGCCGTGATCAGAAAAAGTGCGAAGCCAAGCCCCGTGATCCCAAAAAAAAGGAGCCACGTGTCTTGAAACGCGAGCGTCTGCCCGAAGAGATGGAAACGCCGTTCCGCGACATCGAGAAACACCGCCGGATGCCGCCCCACGGGAATCCAAGGGAGAGCCAGATAGATCACGATCAGCACCCAGCCCGACCAGCGACGCAGAGAAGTAAACCGCCCGCGCACGTCTGCCGGATGCAGAAAAAACCGGGAGCCGTCGTCGCGGATCGTAGTGACGGAATCGCGATTGGGGCGGAGTGCGGACAAAGTCTTCATGGGACGCACGCGGTCAGTTTATGGCGCGGCGTGGTAGCTCATGATGTAAGCGGTGACTTCGGCCACCTTCTGGGCACCCAGCACCGGCTCCCATCCCGGCATGCCTTTGACGAGCACGCCTTTTTTGATCGTCTCCAGCACTTGGACCGGCTTGCCGCCGTGAATCCAGACGTCATCGACGAGGTTGGGGCCGATGCCCCCGGTCAGGGCGGCATTATGGCAACTCGCGCAATAGGTCACGAACGTCGTCTTGCCCGCGTCAACGATCACCGGGTTGCGGCTCATTTTCCAGAGCGAGGCGTCATCGAGCGCGGTGGGTGCCGCCGCGAGCTTATCGGCGTCAATGCGGGCGATCTCGGCCTGCAGGCGGGATTGATCGGTGGAGCTCGGGAAGTGCTGGTCAACGAGCCAGTAGATGATCGCGAAGATGATCGTCGCGTAGAACGTCATCAGCCACCAATTCGGCAGGCGCTTATCGTATTCCTGGATGCCATCGTAGGAGTGATGACGAAGCTCATCTTCGTCCTGCGGATCGCGAGGCGGCTGGGCGTTATTCGGCGGCGTCATGGTGGGCGGCTGGGCGGACGGGTTGATCGTTGAAGGGCAGGTTGGCGAAGTGATCGATCTGCCCGCGACGCATGCGCACCGCACTCCAGGTCAGGCTGACATAAACAGCCGTGGCGGTGATGAAAGCGACCAAGGGGAAAACGACGACCCAGTCGTCAAAAATAAGGCGGTGAAACATGGGAGGTTAGTTGGGAGTTTCAGCTTTGGGCGAAGGCGCGAAATGCGCCGGAACAGTTTCATATTTTCCGAGTTTTTGGAGGTAGGCTATGAGAGCGATGATCTGGCGGTCGGGCTGCGCCTCGACGCCGGAATCACGGAGATCGGTCACGATGGCAGCTTCCTGGGTGGCGACATTTTCGCGCAGCTCGGCGACGGTCCACTTCGGATAAGGCACGCCGAGCATGCGTTGCACGGCGATCTTGGAGGTCAGGGCGGCGACGTCCGTTTCCTGGGTGTAGAGCCACGGATAGTTGGGCATGTTGGAGCCGACGGAAATCGCGCGGGGATTTTCCATGTGCCGGTAATGCCAGACGTCGGGATACTTGCCGCCCACGCGGGCGAGATCAGGACCGGTGCGCTTCGAACCCCACTGGAACGGATAGTCATAGATCGACTCGCCGAGGCGCGAATAATCGCCGTAACGGAGCACATCGGGCACGAGCGTGCGGATCATCTGCGAGTGGCAGTTGTAGCACCCTTCGCTGATGTAAAGATCGCGACCTGCGAGCTCGAGCGGCGTGTAAGGAACCTGGCGACGGTCTTCGATGTTTTCGACGCGATTCACCAGGACGGTCGGCACTATTTGAATAAGGCCGCCCGCGGATACCGCGATGAACGTGAGCACCGTGAACGGCAGCGCGCTCACAAGCAGTTTGTCATACCAGGCGCCCCAGCGGTGCTTGCGCGCCTCAAAGTGAACGTAGGCAAGAATCACAAAGGTCGCCGTGCCGAAGAGTCCGGCCAGCTTGAAGAAATCGTTGCCGAACATCCAGGCGCAGGCGCTCAGCGTGCCGCACACCGCAAAGAGGACGGGCGGACTGAAAAACGCGCCGCCAAGACCAAGGCGTTTTTTGGCGAATCGCCCTTCTTCAATGAAGACCTCGACGGTGCCGTTGACCGGCTGCGCACCACGGATCGTGCGGTATAGATTATAGACCAGCAGCAACCAGCCGACCGTGTAGAGCGTGCCGCCGACCACGCGGAAAAGCATCATCGGGCGGATGGCATTGAGCGTGTCGAGGAAGTTGGGATACGCAAGGACGGTGCCATGCTCGGTGGTGGCATTAAGCATGAGTCCCTGGGTGATGCCCGAGGTCCACATGGCCGCGACATAGAGGAGAATGCCAACCGTCCCGACCCAGAAGTGGAGATTGGCGAGGGCCTGGGAATACAGCGGCTTGTTCCAGAGGCGCGGAGCC
>JAHFTG010000440.1 GCA_023269455.1 Opitutaceae bacterium
CAAACTCCGGCGCGGTATGCCAGAAAAATTTTCGGCTCCGGACTAAAGTTGTCAGGTTGAGCTGGCCAAGCCGCTGGAATTGGCGCTTTTACGGAAGTGCGCGGGTTGAAAGTTTTTTTTGCCCGGAAATTAGGAGCGTGCCCAAACGAATCAAGATAGATACAGCTGCGGCATGAAGGACGACAAACTGAAGCGCTTCGAGACGAAATCGACCGAGTATCTGCGCGAGGAAGGCGTCTACGGCGACGTCGAGGCCAACGCCATGAAGCACGTGATCGCGGCGGCGCTGGCGCAGCGCATGGAACGGCTGGACCTGACGGTTTCCGAGCTGGCGAAGTCGCTCGGCACAAGCCGGGCCGCGGTGAACCGCGTGCTCGATCCGCTCAACACTTCGCTCACGCTCACGACGCTGACCCGCACCGCCGCGGCCCTCGGCTGCAAGGTGAAGGTGGAGATTATCGTGCCGCGCTGAGCTTTCTGACTGGCAAGCCCGAAATCCCGGTTAGCCACGAAGGCACACACAGATCACAAAGCAACCGGGCCTGACTGGATGGTCTTTGCGCTCCTTGTGTTCTTTCGTGGCAAAAATCTTGAGCCGTTTCAGTTTCCGGTTTTGCGCTTCCGCAACCTGGTGCGCACCTGTTTCACGATCCGGCGCACGCGGCTGGCCGGGGCCTCCCCGCGGGTCAGGATCCATTTGGTGTGCGGCAGGGTGGTGCGGGCGATGTGCTCGGGCGCCGTGTTCTTTTCCGCGACGCCCTCCGTGAGGTTCAGCCCGGCCTCGGCGAACACATGCCGCACGAAGGAGGAGCAATAGTAGGCCCGGTCCTGGGCCAGGCGGTTTTCCTTGGGACACCAGCCAGGGTGGCGCATGGCCCACAAGGTGCCGGCGATCTCCCGCAGGGAGTAGCGGATGCCTTCCGAAACCAGCTGCAGCGCCCCGGCCAGCACCCGTTGCTCCTGCTCGGGCGTCAGACCGAAGTCGAGGATGGCGATCGCGTTGCAGGTTTTGGCGTCGAAATATTTGGCGGCCCGGTTCTCCTGCACGCCCAGCCGGATGTGCTTATGCTGGATGGCAAGGTCGGACTCGACCACCCAGTGGTGTCCGTCCGCGCGACGGCCCTGGAAGAGGAACGCGTGCGACCAGCGGCTCCACTCGTGCTCGTCATCAAGGTGCCGCTGCGCGCGCATGATGAGCCGGTTGACCAGGTCCGGCCCGCCCATCAGGCCGATGCGGCCGGGCGCCGCATACTTGTCGAGGAATTCCTCGTTGGTGAGACCTTCGACGATGATGGTTTCCGGCATGGGGCTTGGACTATCGTGGCTTGGGTGGGTATTCCACTTCCCCGAAAGACTTCGTGCTGACCCGCAGCGGCTTGCCTTTCTCGTAGACGAGTTGCTCGTAGTCTTCTCCGTCAACAGGAGTCACCTTGGCTAGCGCGGCCACGATGGCTTTGAGCGTCTCGGCTTCAGCGGGCGCAGCTTTCGCTAGTTCGGCGGCAAAGGCCTTTCGTATTTCCGGCAACGTGATTTTGGCGCCTCCGCGCATCTGCAAAGCCTGCCCCCCGGCGGCGGTGATGATGGCCAGGTTATAAACGACCTGTTGCTGCTTTTTCTCTCCCGAGGTGGGGTGAACGACGAAATGGGCATCGGCCGGGATCTTGACGCGTTTCACAAGCTCGCGCAGTCCATCCAGTCGCTCCTCGGAATCCGCGGTCAGCGACAGAGTCACGCCGCGGTTCTCATCAATCGGGATAAAGTAGGCTTCCTTCCAAAAGATCGCACCCCGGCGGAAGCGGGGCGCCGGAACCTGTTCCGTCGCGATGTAGGCCTTCCGGCCGCTCACGACGCCATCTTTAATAACCAGGGAATTCGGCGCGCGACTGGCGTGAGACCAGACATTCATCACCTCTTTTTTCAACTCATCGGGGCTCAGTTTCTTGTAGGTCACCGCCTTGCCATTGCCAATTTCATATCCGAAGACCCCGAGGCCGATGTCGAACTGCTGGAACGAGTCGGAGGAATTTCCCTTCGACAGATATTGAGTTATCGTTTGCGACAGCTCGAAGGGATTGTCGCCGGAGTCATGGAATCCACCGGAGCCAATGAAGCCGGCCGGCTCATCGAAACTGACCACCCCGGGGATAACCTCGCGCGCCTGGAGGCTGGCGCCAAGGGCGAGGGAGAGGGCGAGGAACCTGACTTTCATTCGGTCGAACGGATGAGGTCAGGCGGCGGATGTTGCGGCAGAAACTCAGGCGAGCGTCACGCCCTTGGCCTTCGCGGCGCGGAGGAGGGCGTCGGCCATGTCGGACGGGGTCACGGCGACCTCGATGCCGCATTCCTTGAACACGGCGATCTTGGCGGCGGCGGTGTCCTCGGCGCCGCCGACGATCGCGCCGGCATGGCCCATGCGGCGGCCCGCGGGGGCGGTGGCGCCGGCGATGAAGCCCGCGACGGGCTTCTTGCAGTGCTCCTTGATCCAACGGGCGGCTTCGACTTCGGCGCTGCCGCCGATTTCACCG
>JAHFTG010000086.1 GCA_023269455.1 Opitutaceae bacterium
GAAAAGGGAATCGAGGCGCGCCCAGTCTTTCTTTTGTTCGAGGAGGCGGCCGGCTTCGCCAAGGGTGTAGCCGAGGACTTCGTCGGAGGAGGCGGCGCTGGCGGCGCGGACGTAGGTTTCGAGGGCGTCGTCGTTATAGGCCTGGGCTTGCTTGGGATCGGTCTCGTTGCCGGCAAGCGTCTTTTGGATGTCGCCTTTGAGGGAGAGGACTTCGGAGAGGAGACCGTCGGTGGGGAAACGTTTTTCCCAGTCGTCGCAGGCGGAGACGGCCTTTTTGTATTCTTGAAAAGCGAACTGGCAGACGGCGAGGCGGTAGTAGGCGTCGGAGAGGTATTCGCTGTTGGGGTTTTTCTCGACGAAGGCTTTGATGGCTTTCTCGGATTTGGCGTAGCGATCAGAATCACTGCTGTCCAGGAACCATGTGATGGCGGAGCGGTAGGCGGCGTTGTCGGCCCATTTGCCGCCGGGGTATTCCTGGACGTAGCGGTCGAACATCTCGCGGGCGCCGGCCCAGTCTTTTAGGGTGAAGCGGACGCTGGCGAGTTGGAAGGTGACGCGTTCTTTTATGTCGGTCTGATTGCTGGCGAGGGCCGAGCCGAAAAAGTGGTTGGCGGAGGTGTTGTCGTTGAGTTGAAAGGCGATCTGGCCGCCGAGGGCGGCGATTTCTCCGGCCATGGGGCTGGAGGGGAATTCTTCGAGGAATTGTTGGCAGAGGGTCTGGGCTTCGATGAGGCGGTTGGCGGCTTGCTTGGCGAAGATCAGGCCGCGGAGGGCATAGGCGCGGTCGGGCGCGTCGGGGAAGCGGGTGAGGATTTCGTTATAAACAACGATGGCTTCCCAAGGCTCTTCAAGGGACATGTAGCACTGGCCCTGGCGGAGCAGGCTGGGGATGTCGAAAGCGGGATTGTCTTCGACGGACTTGAGGGCGGCGCGGGCCTCTTTGAGGCGGGTGGCGAGGGCGTCGCGATTGGCGCCGAGCGTGGAATCAGGATTAGACGAGTTTCCAGCGGTGGCGAGGGCTTGTTTGTAGAAGCGATCGAGTTCGATGATGCGGCTGCGCTGACGTTCGATGATCTGGTCGCGGCGGAGAGCGGTTTGGAGAAGACTGAGGGCGTCTTGGGGTTTTTTGGCCTCGAGCAGGGAATCGGCGATGTCGAGGGTGAGACCGAGGACGACGGCGTAGTTGTCGATTCCTTGGGAGCCGCCATGACCGCGCAAATTGCGGAGGGCGCCGATGGCGGCGAGAGCCTCGGGCATGCGTTTGGCGGCGATGAAGGCCTTGGTGAGACCGGCGCGTGCGTCGTTGATCTGGGAGCCGTTGGGGTAGGTCTGAAGGTAGAGCTGGAAGGCGGCGATGGCACCGTCGTTGTCGCCTTTGCGCAGCTTGGCGTTGGCGATCGTGTAGTAGATGGGTTCCAGCACCGGGCCGGGCTTGGCCAGTTTTATGATCTGTTCGAAGTTCCTGATGCTGGCGTCGTAGTCGCCGCTATTATAAGAGTCAGCTCCCTGCTTGAAGAGCACGTCCAGCGATGAGGACGACGTCTGTGCGGTCAGGGTGAGACTCAGGGCAGACAGCACGAGCAGTCCGGCCAAGCGGATGTGGCAGGCAACAGAACTTGGGATGCTGCGGACAGAGAGGGAGAGGGAGCAAGGCGCTGACATTGGGGCGAAAGGGCGGCGGAGGGGGCGCTTTAGACTAGTTTGCAAGCCTGCCGAAGCATCGCTTGGTTTAGCAAGCGTTTCCAATGGGTTTAACATCCATGACAATACATGGCTTTAGATCTTGTCCACGATCTTGTCGGCGAGGCCGTAGGCGATGGCTTCGGAGGCGTTCAGGTAGAAGTCGCGGTCGGTGTCGCGGTTGATGATCTCGATGGGCTGGCCCGAGGCGGTGGCGAGAATCTGGTTCAACTCGGCGCGGAGCTTTTCCATTTCCTTGGCTTGAATGTTGATGTCGGTCGCGGGGCCGACCATGCGGCCGGAGATGAGCGGCTGGTGGATGAGGACGCGCGAGTGCGGGTAGAGGAAGCGGCGGCCCTTTTTCGCACCGGAGAGGAGAATGGAACCCATCGAGGCGGCCATGCCGGTCACGATGACGGTGATGGGCGAGGTGATGAGCTGCATGGTGTCATAGACGGCCATGCCGGCGGTGATGGAGCCGCCGGGGGTGTTGATATAAAAGAAGATTTCCTTACCCGGCGCGATGGCTTCGAGGTAGAGAAGGCGTTCGGTGATGTCCTTGGCGGTCTCGTCGGTCACGGCGCCCCAGAGGAAGATTTTCCGTTCATCGAGGAATTTTTTCTGGATGAGCATGGCGATGGGCGCGGAGGACTTTTTGGCGGCCGCATCGGACTCCTTGTCGTCGTCATCCTCGTCGTCGAGGCGGGGCAGGGGGGCGCTCAGACCGGGCTGGAGATTGTCGAAATGCATAGGTGATGGTTACGTTGAGAGGTGGGCGCGGGTTGGCAAGTGCTCAGGAGAAGTTGGTCAAGCGTCCGGCAAATGGGCGGCGAGGGCGGCGCGGAGGCGTGCGATCAGGGCGGGATCGTGGGGCGAAGGGTAGTCGTCGGGGATGCGCAGGATGACGACGGGTTTGCCGGAGAGTTCCTCGGGGAATTTCTCGCGGAGGCGGTCGGCGTGTTTGCGCTCCATGCAGAAGATGCGGTCGGCCCAGCCGAGGTGGCAGGCGGTGACCTTGATGCGGGCGCCGTTTTCGGTGCCGGCGGAGCGGGCGGAGTAGAGCGGATGATTTTTGAACAATGCCTCGGCGGCGGGGGATCGCCACCGGTTGCGCGAGCAGAGAAAGAGGAGCTTGGTTTTTTGATCGGTCACGAGCGAGCCGGCGGCCAGAAATTGTGAAAGTGATGCACGGGGCCATGGCCGGAGCCGACGGTGAGTTCGCCGGAGGCGGCGATGGCGGCGGTGAGGTAGGCTTTGGCGGCGCGGATGGCGTCGATGGGGTCGGCGTGCTGCGGGAGCAGGGCGGCGATGGCGGCGGAGAGCGTGCAGCCGGTGCCGTGGGTATTTTTCGTGACGATGCGGGCGGCGGGCAGCTCGATCTGCCGTGCGCCGTCGTCGATCACGTCGGTGCTTTCGGCGCCTTCGAGGTGGCCGCCCTTGAGCAGGACGATGCGCGGACCCAGTTGAAGGAGGGAGCGGGCGGCGACGCGCATGTCGGCGAGCGTGCGGATGGGCGCGCAGCCTAGGAGGACTTCGGCTTCGGGTAGGTTGGGGGTGATGATCTCGGCGAGAGGAAGGATTTCGCGGCGGAGCGCGGCGACGGCGTCGGGGGAAAGCAGGGGATGGCCGCTTTTGGAAATCATGACGGGGTCCACCACGAGGCGACGGACGCCGTGGCGGCGCAGGGCGGCGGCCACGGTGGCGACGACTTCGGCGTCGCCGAGCATGCCGAGTTTCACCGCGTCGATGCGCACATCGGCGAAAAGGGTGTCGAGCTGTTGCGCGATGAAGGCGACGGGGACGGGTTGCACGCCGGTGACGACCCGGGTGTTTTGCGCGGTGAGGGCGGCGACGACGCCGGTGCCGTAGGCGCGGAGGGCGGAGAACGTCTTGAGGTCGGCGAGGAGGCCGGCTCCGCCCGAGGGATCGACGCCGGCGATGCTGAGGACATTGGGAATCATGCCGTCTGGCATGGGGAGCGCGGTGCGCGGGAGTGTCAATCGCGGGGCGTGCGGACGCGGGGAGCCTTGCGGAGGGCGCGGCGGAATCGTGTCAGGCGATGTGACGTGCGGCTGCATCCGCGGGAAGAGATCGTGCGTTGCAGGTCTTGACCATTGAGGGCCGAGACGACTCACAATCCGGGAAAGCCCGCCGATCACATGATTTCATCCTTTTATCAGGGGTTGCCGGAGAGCGCGGGGTTGGCGGCGCTGCTGCGCGGCGGTCGGCTGGAGCCGGCGCCGGACGCGGGATGGCTGGTGTGCGCGGATGTGTGCATGTCCACGAAGGCCATCGCGGACGGGAAGTATAAGGACGTGAATCTGGCGGGGGCGGCGTGCATCACGGCGGTGCTCAACGCGTGCGGGCGCGAGGATCTACCGTTTGTTTTTGGCGGCGACGGGGCGATGCTGCTGGTCGGCGAGCACGAACGCGACGCGGCGAAGACGGCCTTGGCGGGGACGGTGCGCATGGCGCGAGCGGCGTTGGAGCTGGAGATGCGCGCGGGGTTGGTGCCGGTGCGGGCGTTGCGGGAGGCGGGTGCGGACTTGCGGGTGGGGCGCGTGCGGATGTCGGAGGGGTTTCACCAGGCGGCGTTCATGGGCGGGGCGGCGGCGTTGGCCGACGCGTGGCTGAAGGGCGGTGATGCGCGAGTGGACCGCGTCGATGGGGACGAAGGCGGGGCCGAGGCGGATTTCGGCGGGCTGGAATGTCGCTGGCAGGGGGTGCGGCCGATGCAGGGCGGGGTGGCGGCGCTGATCGTGGAGCCGCGTCGGAAAGGCGAGGAGGGCCGGGCGGAGCTGGCCGAGGTGTTGCGCGAGGTGGAGGCGGTGCTCGGGCCGGTGGCGGAGCGTCGGCCGGTGTCGGCGGGGACGTTGAAACTGGCGCGGGAGGCGTCCGAACTGGAGTCCGAGGCGCGGGTGCATGCGGGGCGGGCGGATCCGTCGTGGTGGCGGCGTTGGGTGGTGCGGTTCGAGACGGCGTGCGGCCGTCTGATCATGGCGTGCAAGGTGAAGTTCGCCGGCGCGGATTGGGGGCGCTACAAGGACGACGCGGCGGCCAACACGGATTTCGAGAAGTTTGACGATGCGTTGCGCATGGTGGTGGTGGCGGGTCCAGAGGCGGTGGCGAAGCTTCGCGCGAAGCTCGACGCGGCGGTGTCGGCGGGGCGCATCTGGTATGGATTGGATGTGTCGGAGGAGTGCCGGATGACATGCCTGGTGTTCGTGCGCGGGAGGCAGCATTTCCATTTTGTGGATGGTTCGGGCGGGGGCTACGCGGCGGCGGCGAGCGCGCTTAAGGGGGCGAAGGCGGCGGCGTGCTTGGCGTGATTGCAAGTGCGGGGCATTGCGCGCTTGCATCCGTATTTTACGAGACGATTGATCAATGGCGTCCTCGCTTGAGGCGTCGTGATCGACTTCCTCCCCAAATCCTTACCTTCATGTCCACCCCGATCATTCTGTCTGAACCTTCCGAGACCGGCTCGCTCGGTGTCCTTCAACTCAAGCGTCTGTGGTCGCGGACCTTGGCCTCCCGTTCGGGAAAGCCCGTGCGCAATGTGGCGGAGCAGCAGCTCGAACATTTGGTGACCGATGCGCTGGGTCTGGGGTTCGAGCAAACCCAGCAATATCTTTTCCAGAATGCGCCTTCGTTTGAGGAGTTTGAGCGCTGGATCGTGGAGACTACCGGCGGGGTGGATGCGCAACAAGTGGCGCGTATCAATGCCGCCGTGACCGGTGCCGATGTGCCGGAGGCGGTGCGCGGGTGGCTGGCGGACATCGACGCGATGGCGCCGGTGCTCACGGCCGAGGATCTCGCGCATTGGGCGGAGCATGGTTATGTGATCGTGCATGATGCCATCCCGGAGGAAACGAGGGCGGCGGCTGAGCAGGCGATCTGGAATCATCTCGGCGCCAATCCTGAAAATCCCGACTCGTGGTATGTGCCCAACGACCATGGTATCATGGTGCAGTTTTTTCAGCATTCGGCGTTCACGGCCTGTCGTCGTTCACTGCGGATTCACAAGGCTTTTGCCCAGCTCTGGGGCACGTCGGACCTGTGGGTTTCGACGGATCGGGTGGGCTTCAATGTGCCGGAGCGTCCGGGTTGGATGTTTCGCGGGCCGAACATGCATTGGGATGTGAGTCTGGCCCGGCCGATTCCTTTCGGGACGCAGGGGATTCTTTATTTTACGGATACGCCTCCGGAGCAGGGGGCGTTTACCTGTGTGCCCGGTTTTCAAAACCGCATTGATGCTTGGTTGGACGGTCTGCCAGCGGGGGCCAATCCGCATGCCGAGGATTTACACGCTCTCGGTTCAAAACCCATCGCAGGACGGGCGGGGGATTTGATTATTTGGGATCATAAGCTGCCACATGGGAGCCGTCCGAATCGCGGGGTTCGTCCGCGCATCGTGCAATATCTGAATATGTATCCCACCCGCAGGGAGGAGCGGGAAGCGTGGGTTTGAGGCGGTGATGGCTGGGTGCGTGTGGACATGAAAAGGCCCGGACCGGGAGGTCCGGGCTCCATGGAGACCATGCGCCAGAAAGCGGGCGGTCTGCTCAGATGAGGCCGAGCTTCATTTTGCCTTCTTCGCTGATCATCGACTGGTTCCATGCGGGTTCCCAGGTGATGCGGACGTCGGCGGTGGCGACGCCCGGGACGAGGAGGATTTTGGTTTTTGCATCTTCGGCGATGGCGGGGCCCATGCCGCAGCCGGGAGCCGTAAGGGTCATGGCGACGTCCACTTTGTAGCCGCCTTCGGGGGCGTCGGACTTGGTGACGTCCATCGTGTAAACGAGGCCGAGGTCCACGATGTTCACGGGGATTTCCGGGTCGTAAACTTTCTTGAGCTGGTCCCAGACGGCGGCGGGGTCGGGCGCGCCGTCGGCCAAGGTTGCGGCGTCAACTGCATGGTCAACGATGGCTTCGCCGATGGCGTCACCGTCTTTGCCGTCGATGCGGTAGAGGCCGCTGTCTCCCTGCACGGTGTAGGTGCCGCCGAGCACCTGGTGGATGAAGACTTTGTCGCCGGCGAAGAGGGTGTGTTTGTCGCCGCTGGGGATCTGGGTGACGACGATTTCGCGGGAGAGGGTGCGTTCTTTGGTGCTCATTTGCTTGAAGTGGTGGGTAGCGAGTAGCGGGTAGCGAGTAGGTTCGGAGTAGCGGATTGGTATGCTCGCTACTCACTAGCCGCTAATCGCTACTTCATTTTTTGAACTTGGACTTGATGAGGGCAATCAAGGCGTTGTGGAGGTCTTCGTTTTCGAGTTTGCCGAGGACTTCTTCGAAGAAGCCGAAGACGAGGAGTTCGTGGGCCTTGGTCGGGTCGATGCCGCGGGCCTGGAGGTAGAACTTCTGCTCCGGCTCGATACGGCTGGTGGTGGAACCGTGGCTGCACTTCACGTCGTTGGCCTGAATCTCCAGACCAGGGAGGCTGTGGGCCTGCGCGGTGTCGGAGAGCATGAGGTTGCGGTTCTTCTGGTAGGCGTCGGTCTTTTGGGCGTCGGGTTCGACGATGATGAGGCCGGAGAAGATGGTCGTCGCGGTGTCGAGGAGGACGTTTTTGTAGAGGAGGTCGGACGTGGTGCGCGGCGAGACGTGGGTCTGGAGCGTGCGTTGGTCGAATTCCTGGGTGCCTTCGGCGATGGTGAGGGCGAGCATCTCGGAGTGCGCGCCGGGGCCGAGGAGGCGACTGTGCGATTCGTGGCGCGCCTGGCGTCCGCCGAGGTGGACGTTGAGGGAGAGGACGCGGGCGTCGCGTTCGGCGACGATGGAGTTGGTCTGGAAGGCGAGGGTGTCGCGGGACCAGTTCTGCGCGCCGACGTAGGTGAGTTGCGCGCCGGGACCGGCGTGGAGGTCGTTGACGCCGCTGGCGAGCTGGCGGGCGCCTTTGTCGGCGGAGACGAAGAACTCGACGAGGGTGGCGGGGGCGTGGTCGGCGAGGGCGACGATGGTGTGGGGGAAGGTCGCGTTGTTGGCGCCGGAGAGGGTGTGCTGGACGACGAAGGGGAGGGCGACCTCGACGCCCTTGGGCACGTAGAGGAAGGCGCCGGCGGAAGTGAGGGCGGTGTTGAGGGCGACGAACTTCTCCGAGCCGAGATTGGCGGGGAGTTTTTGGAAGTAGGTTTTGACGAGGTCGCCGTGGTCGCGGAGGGCTTCGTCGAGGGGACAGAAGATGACGCCTTGGGCGAGAAGGTCGGCGGGGACGGCGCTGCGGGCGACGATTTGGCGGTTGGAGAAGATGAGCTCGGCGGCGTGCGGGAAAGCGGAGAGATTCGGGATATGCGACGACGGGTCTTCGGGGAGATCGAAGCCGGTGAGGTCGAGGGAGCCGAGGCTGCTGAAGCGCCAAGTCTCGTCGGTGCGCGAGGGCATCGGGAGGGCGTTGAACTGGTTCCACGCGGCCTTCTTGGCTTCGAGCCACCAGGCGGGCAGGTAGCTGCGCTGCGAGAGGTGCTGCGCGAAGCGGGCGGAGTCGAGGCCGGAAGCGGCGAGGGTTTCGGGAAGGGCGGGAGCGGACATGCTGGGAAGTAGCGAGGAGTGAGTAGCGGGTAGCGAGTAGTCGGACTGGATCAGCCGACGGAGCCTTCCATTTCGAGGTCGATGAGGCGCTTGAGCTCGACCGAGTATTCCATGGGGAACTGGCGGACGAGGTCGTTGACGAAGCCGTTGACGGCGAGGCTCATCGCCTGCGCCTCGGTGAGGCCGCGTTGCTGCATGTAGAAGATCTGCTCT
>JAHFTG010000087.1 GCA_023269455.1 Opitutaceae bacterium
CGGCCTGTTCGAGGAGTTCGTCGCGCTCGCGGCCGTCGTCCATTTTGTCGGCGCGGGTGCGCACGGCTTTGTGGATCGCGCCGAGCGGTCCGTCGAGCCACGGTTCGGCGAAGCCTTCGGAGCGCACGCGGACGATGGCCTGGTTGGACAGCAGGCGTTCGTCGATGAAGGCGAAGAATTGGTGGGCGGCTTCGAGGGCGTCGATCACGAGCTGGCGGTCCACGGCGTCGCCGTGTTTTTGAAGGAGGCCGCGCCGGGTTTTCGGATTGTAGAGATACTTGAGCATCCGATCGGTGCCGTAACTGCTGAGGCGCAGGCCGCAGTGATCGGTGGCGACCTCGGGCACGGTGTGGGCTTCGTCGAGCACGACGAAATCGTCGGGGAACAACACGCCGCGCGAACCGCCTTTTTCGGCGGCGCCACCGGCGTTGATGTGGGCGAAGAGGAGCGAGTGGTTGACGATGATGACGTGCGCCGAGCGGATGCGCGTGCGGGCGCGCTGATAGGGGCACTTTTCCGGATCGCAGTATTTGCGGGCGCAGCCGGAGGAGTCGGCGCTGACCATTTCCCAGACTTCGTGGAGCGGAGCGGGATTGAGTTCGTGGCGGAGGCCTTCGGCGGTCGTCTCGGCCCAGGTGGCGATGCGTTGGAGTTCCTCGTGCTCGGGCGTGGCGAAGAGTTCGTTTTTGTCGCGCAATGCGGTGGCGAGGCGCGTTGTGCAGAGGTAGTTGCCCTTGCCGACGAGCACGGCGGATTTGAAGGCGGCGTAGGGTTTGGTCTCCTCGGTGGCGCTGAAAACGCGACGGCAAAGCGGAAGGTCTTTTTGGTCGAGCTGTTCTTGAAGGGCGATCGTGTGCGTGGAGACGATCATCTGGCGGCTCTGGTCCATCGCGTGGATGATGCCGGGCAGGAGGTAGGCGAGGGATTTGCCAACGCCCGTGCCCGCCTCGAAGAGGAGCGATTCGTCGGCCTTCATGGCGGCGGCGGTGGCGCGGGCCATTTTTTCCTGCTGGGGGCGGTGTTCGAGGCCGAGGCTCGTCTGCAACCAGCCGCCGGCGGCGAACAGCTTCGCGGCCAGCTCGGGCGCGCGCGAAGGCGGCGGGAGCGGGGCTGCATCTGGGTGTTCGTTGAGGCCGATCATTTGAGACTGAGTCCGCACACCATTAGAGGCGGAATTTCAGGCGCAAATGTATTTGCGAACGAGTGCAGAAGGAGGACGGTGGGCGCGTCATGCACAACGTTGCGAAGTCGGACAACTGGACGGAAGAGCTCGCTCAATTCTTGCGCACCCAACCGGGCGTGCAGGCGGTGCGGATCAACGCGAGCGCGCGGACGATCTCGGTGGCGACGTTGGGTGCGGTTGATGTCGGCCAACTGGAAGCCGCGCTCGCGCAAACGCTCGCGGCCGTTGAGGAGTCGCTCGGCACGAAGGCGCGCAAGCAGGCGGGGTTCACCTTAAAGCAGGACGGCGCCGTCACCGAGATGGCCGCGCCGAGTTGCGAGACGGCGCCGGCGTTTTGGAAATGGCGCGACGTGAAATGGCCGGAGCTGGAACCGGCGGTCGATCCGCATGGGGAGCATGAGTCGGAGTGGTGTGAGCTGGCGATGTTCGCGAGCGTGTGCGCGGTCTTCGGTCTGGCGGGTTTCTCGCTTGATCGAATGGGCGTCGGTCCGGCGTGGTTGCACGCGGGGTTGTATGCGATCGCGTTGATCGCGGGCGGCTGGGATGCGGCGGTCGATTCGTGGAAGAACATCACGAAGGAGCGAAAGGTGGATATTCATTTTCTGATGCTGGCCGTGGCGGTCGGCGCGGTGTGCGTCGGCGCGTGGGCCGAGGCGGTGCTGCTGCTGTTTTTGTTTTCGTCGTCGGGCGCGATGGAGGAATTCGCGATGGATCGCACGAACCGCGAGGTGAACGCGTTGCTCAAGTCCGCTCCGAAAAAAGCCACGCTGCTCGTGCCCGGTGGCGGCGAGCGCGAGGTGCCGGTGGAGGAAATCGGCATCGGTGACCATCTGCTCGTGAAGCCGGGCGAGGCGTTCGCGGCCGACGGCACGGTTTTCAAAGGCAAGAGCGCGAGCGACGAATCGGCGCTGACCGGCGAGGCCGTGCCCGTCGAAAAAGGCGTGGGCGACGGGGTATTCAGCGGCACGATCAACTTGTGGGGTGCGGTGGAGTTTCAGGTCACGCGTCTGCCGGGCGAAAGCACGCTCCAGAAAATCATCCGCCTCATCAAAACCGCGCAAAAGCTCCGCGCGCCCAGCGAGCGGTTCACGGATAAATTCGGCGGCACCTACACGCTGGCGGTGCTCGGCGCGTGCGCGGTGATGTTCTTCGTTTGGTGGCTGGGCTTTAAGCTGCCGGCGTTTGAAAACGTGGGGGACGCGAAATCCGCGTTCTATCGTGCGATGACGCTGCTCGTGGTGACGAGCCCGTGCGCGTTGGTGTTGTCCATCCCGTCGGCGATTCTGGCGGCCATCGCGTGGGGCGCGAAGCACGGCGTGTTGTTTCGCGGCGGCGCGGCCATTGAAAAACTCGCCGACATCAACGTGGTCGCGATGGACAAGACCGGCACATTGACGACCGGCGAACTCGCCGTGGTGGGCTACGAAAGTTTCCCGCCCGGACGTGAGACGGAGATCATGGAGCTGGCCTTCGCGATGGAGGCAAATTCGCAGCATCCGCTGGCGCGCGCCATCGTGCGCGACGCAAGGGCACGCGGCGTGAAGGAACTGGGGCTGGAGGAATTCCAATCGATTACAGGGCAGGGGATCAGCGGACGCATGGGCGGGGCGCAGGTGATGCTGGGTCGTCGCGAACTGTTGGAAAAAGGTCCGCTGGCCGAGTGGGCGCGCAAGCTGCCTGCCGCTCCCGCCGAGCTCGCCGAGGTGTGGGTCGTCGGCAAGGACGTGATCGGGCGCGTGCTGTTGCGCGACGAGATACGCGCCGAATCGAAGGGCGTTCTCGCTGAGCTGAAGCGGCTCAAGATCACGACCGTCATGCTCACCGGTGATCGGCGCCAGACGGCGGAATCGGTCGCGGTCGAGCTGGGCCTCGACGAGGTGAGGGCGGGGCTCACGCCGGAGCAAAAAGTCGAGGCGATCCAGGAGTTTAAAAAACACGGCAAGAAAATCGCGATGGTCGGCGACGGGGTGAACGATGCGCCTTGTCTTGCGGCGTCCGATGTCAGCGTGGCGATGGGCGCGCGTGGCAGCGACGCCGCGCTGGAGCAGGCCGAGGTCATTCTGATGGATGATCGAATCGAAAATTTCTTGTCGGCGTTCCGTTTGAGCAAACGGGCGAAGGCGATTATCCTCCAGAACCTCGTCATCTCGCTCGGTGTCGTGGTGTTGATGGCGGTTGCGGCGATCTTTGGGATCATCCCTCTGGCGGTCGGTGTCGCGGCGCATGAAGGCAGCACGGTGGTCGTGTGCTTGAATTCACTACGTCTGCTCTTCGGCAAGAATCAGTAGAACGGGGAAAAGCGTCTGCTCTCGACTCACTCAATCCAGACCAAATCGCCGACGCGCACCTCTTCGTAGAGCTCCACGATTTCGCGGTTGCCCATGAGCACGCAGCCGGCGCTCTGCGGCATGCCGAGGCGGTCTTCGTGGTTGGTGCCGTGAATGTAAACGTAGCGCGCGTAGGTATCGACGGAATCCCCGCTGGCGTTGACTCCTTGGTTCACGCCCGGCTCGACGCCGCGCAGCCAGAGGATGCGGCTTGTGATGAGATTCGGATGCTGATCGGCGTCGGGCAGCTCCGAAAAGTGTTTTCCCGTGGGCATGCGCGCCTTGAAAACCATGCCGGGCGGCTGGCCCGCGCCGATGCGTTCGGCGATGACGTGCAGACCGCGCGGTGTGCCGAGCGAGTCTTGCACGTTGGAGGGGGGGCGCTTGGACGTGGAGATGACGTGGCTTTTGGCGAGTTCGCCAGCTCGGAAGAGCTGCATCGTCTGCGTTTCGATGCGCACGACCAGTAACCGGTCTGCGGGCTTGATGCCGAGCCGAGTGCATGTTTGGTTAACCCATTCCCAAGGAGAAATCATCGTGAATAATCCCAACTACGTTGTCGGTATCGTCGGCGCCACGGGGGCGGTCGGTCAAGAGCTCGTGCGTCTTATGCATGAGCGCAACTTCCCTTTGAGCTCGCTGCGGCTTTTTGCCTCGGCCCGCTCGGCGGGGAAGACCGTGGAGCGCTTCGGCCAAAAGTTCGTCATCGAGGAGGCCAAGCCCGGGGTTTTCGCCGATGTGGACCTCGCGTTCTTCGCCGCTGGCGGCTCCGTGACGCGCGCCCTCGCTGCCGACGCGGTGAAGGCCGGTTGCCTCGTGATCGACAAGAGCTCCGCTCTCCGCATGGACCCGAGCGTCCCTCTCGTTATCCCGGAGATCAATCCCGAGAAACTGCGCAATCACGGTGGCATCATCGCCAATCCCAACTGCTCGACCGCCATCATGCTCATGGGGCTCTGGCCCCTGCATCAGGCGTTCGGCGTGAAGCGCGTCATCATTTCCACCTACCAGTCCGTCTCCGGCACCGGTGCCGAGGCCGTGCGCGAACTCGAAGACCAGGTTCAATCCTACGTGGCTGGCCGCCCGATCACGCACAAAATTTATCCCTACCAGATCGCCTTCAACTGCATCCCGCAGATTGATTCGTTCGACGCCAACGGCTACACCGGCGAAGAGACGAAGATGGCGCAGGAAAGCCGCAAGATCATGGGTCTGCCCGACCTTAAGGTCTCCGCCACCACTGTGCGCGTGCCCGTCGTCCGCGCCCACTCGATCTCGGTCAGCGCCGAGTTTGAGCGTCCAGTCGATCTCGCCAAGGCCCGCGCCGCCATCGCCGCGTTCCCCGGTGCCGAGCTCGTGGACGATGTCGCGAACCGCAAGTATCCCACGCCCCTCGATTTCGCCGAAAAGGTGAAGTGCGGCGTCGGCCGTCTGCGCATCGATACCGCTTGGGACAACGGCCTCTCATTCTGGGTCAGCGGTGACAACCTCTGGAAAGGTGCCGCGCTCAACGCCGTGCAAAACGCCGAGCTCATGATTCGCGAAGGCCTTCTCAAGCCGAAGGCTGCGCTCGCCGCCGTCTGAACTCTCCCTCGGGCCGACTCGGGTAATAAATCCTTGTCAGCCCCCATGCCCGCCCGCTTATCTCTCAACTTTGGCACGGACGCTTAGCTCAGTTGGTTAGAGCATCTCGTTTACACCGAGAGGGTCGGGGGTTCGAGCCCCTCAGCGTCCACCATCTTCCATCCATCATTCAAAACCCGCATGCGACATACGATCTCCGTCCTCGTTGAGAACAAGTTCGGCGTTCTAGCCCGCGTCTCCGGCATGTTTTCCGGGCGCGGCTTCAACATCGATTCTCTCAACGTCGCGCCTACGCACGACGCCGGGCTCTCGCGAATCACCGCCGTCCTCATGGGCGACGACTCCTCGCTTGATCTCTGCATCAAACAGCTCCGCAAGCTGGTCAACGTCGTCGAGGTCGTCGATTTCACCGAAGGTCAGGCCGTCGTCCGCGAGCTCGTGCTCATCAAGGTCAAAGCCGACGCCAAGACCCGCGCCGAGATCATGCAGATCAGCGACATCTTCCGCACGAAAATCGTCAACGTCTCGCAGGATTCCGTCATCATCGAGATGACCGGCGACGACGGTAAAGTCGCCGCCTTCCTGAGTCTCGTCGAGCCCTTCGGCATCCTCGAACTCGCTCGCACCGGCGCCCTCGCGCAGAAGCGCTGAGGCCTCGTCGGTCTTCCCGTTTTCCAACCCAACAACCTCTAACTTTTCCCATACCATGCCCGCCAAAGTATACACCGACAAAGATGCCGATCTCGGCCTCTTCAAAGACAAGACCATCGCCGTGCTCGGCTACGGCTCCCAAGGCCACGCGCACGCCCTCAACCTCAAGGACTCCGGCGTAAAGGTCATCATCGGCCTCTACGAAGGCTCCAAGTCGAAGCCCGTTGCCGAGAAGCACGGCTTCACGGTTGTCTCCACCGCCGAGGCGGTGAAGCAGGCCGACATCATCCTCGTCGGTCTCCCCGACATGAAGCAGGCCGACGTCTATACCAACGACATCGCCCCCAACTTGAAGAAGGGCAAGACCCTCGTCTTCTCGCACGGCCTCGCGATCCACTTCGGCCTCATCAAGGTTCCCGCCGACGTTGACGTCATCATGGTCGCCCCCAAAGGCCCCGGCCACATGGTCCGCCGCCTCTACGTTGAAGGCAAAGGCATGCCGGCCCTTGTCGCCGTCGCCCAAAGCCCTTCCAAGAAGGGCAAGAAGAACGCCCTCGCCTGGGCCAAGGGCATCGGCTCCACCCGCGCCGGCGTGCTCGAAACCTCCTTCAAGGAAGAGACCGAGACCGACCTCTTCGGCGAACAAGCCGTCCTCTGCGGTGGCGCTTCCGCCCTCGTGCAGGCCGGTTTCGAGACTCTCGTCGAGGCTGGTTACCAGCCCGAGATGGCCTACTTCGAGTGCCTCCACGAACTGAAGCTCATCTGTGACCTCATGTATGAAAAGGGCATCTCCGGCATGCGCTTCTCCATCTCCGAGACCGCCAAGTATGGCGACATCACCCGTGGTCCCCGCGTGATCAACGCGAACACCAAGAAGGAAATGAAGAAGATCCTCGCCGAGATCCAGAGCGGCAAGTTCGTCAAGCAGTGGGTCGCCGAATACAAAGGCGGCCTGAAGAACTACAACAAGCTCCTCAAGGACGGTGAAAAGCACCAGATCGAGAAGACCGGCGAACGCCTCCGCGGCCTCATGCCCTGGATGCCCAAGCGCAACATCGCCGGCGTCGCCGGCGCCTACGCCTCGTAAGCCAGACGCTGAAAAAATCAGCAATCAGCCGTCAGAATTCAGAAAGGCCGAGGGCACTTGTTGTCCCCGGCCTTTTTTCTGATAGCTCTGCTGACATCTGATCTCTGACCACTGACATCTTCCGTGCCCACCAAGCTCACCATCGCCACTCGCAAAAGCCCGCTCGCCCTCGCGCAAACGGATCAGGTTGCCGCGCACCTGCACGCGACCCTCGGTGTCGAGATTGAGCTGCTCAAAATTGTTACCACCGGCGACAAACAAGCCGAGTGGTCCCTCGAAAAAAAAGGCGGCAAAGGTCTCTTCACCTCCGAGCTTGAGCAGGCTCTTCTCAACGGCCACGCCGACATCGCCGTCCACAGCACCAAGGATCTCCCCGGTGACATGCCCGCCGGGCTCGCCATCGGCGGCTACCTGCGCCGCGAAGACCCGCGCGATGTGCTTGTTCTTCGCTCTGGAATCGAGTCGCCCGCCACCATCGCGACCGGCAGCCCGCGCCGCCGTTTGCAGATCGGCATGCTTTTCCCTGACGCGCAGTTTACCGAGATCCGTGGCAACGTGGACACCCGCCTGCGCAAGATCGGCACCGATGGCGTGGCCGACGCGACCATCCTTGCCGCCGCCGGTCTGCGTCGCCTCGGCATCGGCAGTTGGCCCGGTGTCGAATTCCATGTGCTCGGCTGCGAACACATGGTGCCCGCCGTGGGGCAGGGAGCCATCGCCATCCAGTGCCGCGCCGGAGATGCCGCGAAGTTTGCCCCGCACTTCGATGCCGGCACCGCCCGCGATGTCACGCTCGAGCGGGCGTTTCAGTCCGCGCTCGGCGGCGGTTGCCATACGGCGTTTGCCGCCCACGCGACCGACGACACCCTCTGGTTCTTTCACGAAGAAATCGGCCTCCGCAGCCTCCCGCTCTCGTCCGACGATTTTCTCGCCCCGGACGAAACCGCCCGTCGTCTGTTAACTCACTTCGGATTCAAACTTTGAAACGCAAAGACGCCATGACGCGAAGAGGCCGAGGTTCGGAATCTTTGCGGTCGAACTTAGCTCCTTTGCGCCTTTGCGATTAATTTCCCTCTCATGTCCTCTCCTGGTATCGTTTATCTCGTCGGCGCCGGTCCCGGCGACCTTGGCCTCGTCACCTTCCGCGCCAAGGAACTCATCTCCACGGCCGACGTTCTCGTTTACGATTACCTCGTGCACCCCGAGCTCGTAAAATGGTGCCGTCCTGAGTGCGAGATCGTCTACGTCGGCAAGAAGGCCGGTTTCCACTCCGTCCCTCAGGAAGAGATCGAGGCTCTCCTCGTGAAACACGCCAAGGCCGGCAAGAAAGTCGTCCGTCTGAAAGGCGGCGATCCCTACATCTTCGGTCGCGGCGGCGAAGAAGCCCGCACGCTCGCCAAGGACAACATCCCCTTCGAAGTCGTCCCGGGCGTCACCGCCGCGCTCGCCGCCGGGGCCTACGCCGGCATCCCGCTTACCTACCGCAACACCAGCACCTCGCTCGTCCTGCTCACCGGACACGAAGACCCCAAGAAACCCGGCCCGCAGCTCGACTGGCGCAGCTACGGCGCGCTCAAGA
>JAHFTG010000365.1 GCA_023269455.1 Opitutaceae bacterium
GACGGCCCGCCGCCGGCCTGCACCATCCCGGCGACGAAGAAGCCGGGCATCGGGCTGGCCAACACGCGGGCGCAGCTGGACACGCTCTACGGGGCCGACTATCGTTTGGAACTGGCCAAGCGCCCGGCGGGTGGCACCGTCGTGCGGCTTGACCTGCCTTGGCGCCTGGCGCCAGCCCCACTCGCATCATGACTCCCAAAACCCGCATACTCGTTGTTGATGATGAACCGCTGGCCCGCGAAGGCATCGTGGCGTTGCTGGCGCAGGACCCGGAGGTCGAGGTGGTGGGCACCTGTGCGGACGGCCAGACGGCCGTGAACGCCATTCGGGCCCAGCGGCCCGACTTGGTTTTTCTCGATGTGCAGATGCCCAAGCGCGACGGGTTTGAAGTGCTCGCCGAGTTGAAGCCCGCGGAGCGGCCCCATGTGATTTTTGTCACGGCCTACGACAAATATGCGATGAAGGCCTTTGAGACCTACGCCGTGGATTATCTCTTGAAGCCGTTCCGGGATGCCCGGTTTGTCGCGGCCCTGACCCGGGCCAAGGCGGAAATCCGCAAGAACCGCGTCATGGACATGGGAAGGAAAGTGGAGGAACTGCTCGGGCACATGCACGCCATGGTCGTGACGGGCGCTACGCCGCCGGCCGCCGCGGAACCCGCTGAGCGGGCCGACCGCACCGACCGCGTGGTATTGAAAACCGGCAGCGACCTGCACTTCATCAGGACGGCCGATATCATCTGGGTCGAATCCCAGGCGGATTTTGTGAAAGTGCACACCACCGGGGCCGCCCAACTGGTGCGCGAAACGCTGCAAAGCCTGGAAGCGCGGGTAGACCCGACCAGGTTCCTGCGGATTCACCGTTCCTCCCTGGTTAATCTCGATCACGTCAAAAAAGTGACCCCGGCGCTCTACGGCGACTACACCGTGTTGATGAGCGATGACTCCAAGCTGCGCTTGAGCCGGAAGAATCGCGGGAAACTGAAGCAGTTGATTGACCGGCTTTCCTCTGCAGCGGAAGCAGACTGAGCCGGCGGGACGATTGGGGGAGCGAAGGGATGGGGCGGCGAATAAAACGCCGGTTGCGCGGCCGAAAACACGCCGGCATTTCGTCGGCTATTTATAGCCAGCCGTGAAAGACAACGAGCAATCCATCGATATGCTATTGCTGCCCGTTATGACACAAGTAGGCAGCCAGCAAACACGGTAGCGTGTTTTAACACAACACACCTAGAACTATGAACAATAGCTCCGTAAGTCTACGGAAGCCTTTGGCGCTGCTTGGCGTCGGGCTTTCCCTGTTCGCGGCCCACGCCGCTTTTGCGCAAGACACCAAGACCGATGATACGGTCAAACTGGAAAAATACACGGTAACCGGTTCCTTTCTGCCAGTCTCAGCGACGGTCGGGGCCAGCCCGGTGGTGCAGATCGGCCAAAGCGACATCGGGCAGTCCGGTGCGACGGATCCGATCCGCTTGCTGCGCCAGCTGACGCCGTTTTTTGCCGGCAGCGGCAACGTCGGCACCGAAGCCAACAACGGTTCGGCCGGCGAATCCAACGTCGCGTTGCGCAACCCCACCACGCTGGTGCTGATCAACGGCCAGCGCATCGTCGGCTCGGGCTTCACCCTCGGGACCGGTGTTGACCTCAACACGATTCCGACTGCCGCGATCGACCACATCGACATCCTGAAGGACGGCGCCTCGACCATCTATGGCACGGACGCCATCGGCGGCGTGGTCAACATCGTCCTTAAAAAGGATTATAACGGCTTTGAAGTCGGCGGCCGGTATGGCACGGACAAGGGTGGAGACTATCGCACCCGCGAAGTGTATGTGACGGGGGGCGCTTTCGCCAATGGCTTTTCCATGACGGTGACGGCCCAGCATTTTGAGAATACGCCGCTGCTGACCACCTCCCGTCCGCTGGCGACCCTGAGCGGCACCGATATTGCCGCCCTCGGTTTCAACGCCACCAGCTCCGTTTACAGCGGCACCTATCCGGGTCGCGTCAATGGTTTCGTGCTGGCGGGCTCGACCCTGATCGCCACCGGCGCCCCGGGCTTCAACGCCGCGATTACCTCGCCTGGTATGAAGTCCAACCCGAATGACACCTCGCTCACTGGCGGACTCACGGGCACGGCGGCCTTGAATTTCCTCGTGGCGAAGGGCGTTTACCTCAATGCCGCGACCACCCCGGCGGGTGTGGCCGTCGGAGGCAGCGCCACCGCGCTCAACACCACGGTGTTTGGCAATCCCGTGATGGAAAACACCAAGCGTAACCTTTTTGTCGGCAATATGAGCAAGGAACTCATCGACAAGCATCTCGAGGTTTTCAGCGACTTCATGTTCGCGCAGACGGTCAACGGTGGCAGCGCGCTCGCGCCTTCGCCGATCGCGGGCGTGGGCCCGGCCGGCGCCAACACGCTTTTCATCCCGGCTAACAACCCTTACAACGTGTTCAACGTCGACTTCCCCGGCGCGCTCTCGGCCCGCAGCCGCA
>JAHFTG010000366.1 GCA_023269455.1 Opitutaceae bacterium
CCATCATCATTCACGACGCGATTCTCACGTTTTCTGATCCGAGCATTTTGACGCCCACGCTCAAGGCCGGCTCTCTCACCTACATTCCCGGCGCCAGCGTCAAAACCAACAACGCCCAGATCGGCGTAGGTCCTTTTAGGCCGATCCCCGTGCCTTCTTATAATCAATCGGTCAAAGACCCGATTTTCGCCTACATGACCGCCAAGGCCGGATTCAGCTCAAAGATGGGTGCTTACGTTGAGCTGGGCCTGCTCGCCCCCGTCACGCCCGCCCTCAAACTCGGCGGCGACCTCGGCATCTACACCAATCGCGGCGTGCTCATCGGACCGGGCGCCGAGTATAAATTCTCCGACGCCAACCAGACCGTGCGTGGCAAGTTCAGCACCGGTTACATCAACGACCACGGCGACACCAAGGATCTCGGCACCGACATCCTCCTGAAGCCCATCCCTGAAGATCGCGGCTTCGTTTCCTGGGAGCACTACCAGACCATCGGCGAACACCTTTCCCTCCTCGGCGAGGTCAACTACTGGTCCGATTCCAACATCCTCCGCGACTACCGCCCCGACACCTACCGCAACGTCCAAGAACCCGACAACTTCTTCGAGGGCACCTACACGGGCGATAACTACGTGGTCTCCGCGTTCACCCGTTTCCAACCCAACAACTACGAAGCCGTGCAGCAGCGTCTGCCCGAAGTCCGCTTCGACGGCCTGCCCATCGAAATCGGCTCCGGCATCTACCACCGCTTTAACGCCAGTTTCGCCGTCCTCCGCGACGCCGAGCCGACCAACGCCATCGTCGCCGGCCCGACGCTCACGACCGACCGCCTCGACGCCTACTACGCCCTCACCCGCCCGTTCACGCCGCGTGAATGGCTCTCGATCAAACCCGTGGTCGGCGGTCGCTTCACTTACTACGATCAGGCCCAGGCCGGTCGCAACGACTACGCCCGCATGCTTGGCGAAGTCGGCTTCGACGCCGAGCTCCATGCCAACGCCACCTACGACTACAAAAATGAGCGCTGGGGCATCGACGGCCTTCGCCATGAGGTCACGCCGTATGTTTCCTATCGTTACATCCCGGAAGCCGACAAAGGCCAGCGCTACATCCCGCCCATCGACCGCGACACGTTCACCACTTCCCTGCAACCACTGGGCCTCGGCGACCGCCGCGACATCGATACGCTCAAGGACACCAACACCCTCCGCATCGGCTTGGACAACGCCCTTCAGACGCGCGACAAACACTACGGCTCGCGCAACCTCGTCGAGCTGAACCTCGCGACCGACTGGAGCTTCGATCCCCAGGGCGCCGCCCGTTTCTCCGCCATCCAGACGGAGCTCCTCATCAAGCCCGCCAACTGGATTCAATTCGACCTCTATCAAAACGTCACCCCCAGCGACATGCGCCTGCGCGAGCTCAACATGGGTGTGACCTTTAAGGACTCCGATGTCTGGTCCCTCCGCCTCGGCTCCGACTACCTCGAGCCCGGCAGCTACCAATACGCCCCCCTCGCCCTGCCCGTTCCCGTTGACGGCCTCCAGCAATACACCGCCGAGCTCCACTACTTCCTCAACGAAGTTTACGAAGCCATCGGCATGGTCGCCTACGACTCGAAGTTAAACACCTTCACCCACCAAAACTACGGGATCCGCCAGAACATCCGAAACGTCTGGTTCATCAGCTACCTGCTCGGCTTCAGCGATGGCGACAGCCGCGAAAGCTCCGTCAGCTTCAGCGTGAAGGTCGAGCTGGCCAAGTTTTGAGCCGCGCCCGATGGACGACGTCCGCCGCTCCCCAGCCCTCAGCCAGGGCCGCGTTTTCCTGACGCTCTTCGCCGCCCTGCGCCCGCACATCGCCACGGATCGCAACCTCCCCGCGCGTCTCCAGCAGATGCTCGCCCGCGAGAAACGCTTCGGCAGCCGCGACCGCCGCCTGTATCGGGAACTTCTCTACACCGCCCTCCGCCACCTCCCGTGGATCGAGCAAAAACTCGCCGCCTCCGAAGACGACGCCATCCGCGCCACCGCCTGGCTCGCCGCTGAGACGCCCGCCACCCTCGTCTTCCGCGCCGCATGGATCGAAGGCTGGCCCGCCACTCCCGACACCGTCGCCGCCAAGGCTCAACACCTCGGCACCGATCCCGCCCGGCTCATGCCCGCGTGGTTCGCCGAACACTGCCCGTCTGCCGTCATTTCTCCTGACTTCGACGTCCTCCATACCCGCGCCCCGCTCTGGATTCGCCTGCAAACCGACGACCCCGCCCCCGTCCTCGCCGAGTTCGCCGCGCGCGCCTGGCCTGTCCGCGCCTCCGCCATCCTGCCCACCGCCTTCGAGGTTCTCACCGAGGCCGACCTCACCACGACCGACGCCTACAAAAACGGCCTGATCGAAGTCCAGGATGTCGGCTCTCAACTCCTCTTTGATCACGTAGGCCCGCTCCCCGAAGGCCGCTGGCTCGACGCCTGCGCCGGCGCCGGCGGGCAGACCCTC
>JAHFTG010000088.1 GCA_023269455.1 Opitutaceae bacterium
GCTGTTTGATGACCGGCCAGCCTTCAATGGGTTCGCGAGGAGGGAAGTCGCCGAGCCAGATAAGCACGCTGTGCTTGGGGGCGGCGCGGGCGAGGAGGCTCGTCGGAATGACGGATGAAGCTGAGAGCGGAGAGCTAAGAGCTGAGAGCGAAGGCGGGGCGGAGCCGAGGAGCGACGCGGCGGCGTGGAGGATGGGGCCGCGTCCGCGCACGGGTTCGCGGAGGGTGTAGCTGGTGGGTGTGACGTGGAGGAAACCGACGCGGTCGCGGTTGACGGCGCCGAGCATCATCACGAGGCCGGCGAGTTCGAGGAGGGCCTCGCGTTTGGACTGTGCGCCGGAGCCGAACTGGAGGCTGGGCGTGTCTTCGAGGAGGATCATCACGGTGACCTCGCGTTCCTCGACGAATTTTTTGCGGTAGGGTTCGCCGAGGCGGGCGGTGACGTTCCAGTCGATGTCGCGGACGTCGTCGCCGAACTCGTATTTCACGACCTGATCGAACTCCATGCCGCGTCCGCGAAAGGCCGAACGGTATTCGCCGCTGAGGACGTTTTCCACGGCGTGGCGCACGCGCCATTCGAGCTGGCGGAGCAGGGCGAGGGGGCTGGCGGCGGGGGCGTCGCCACCGCCGGAGCTTAGAGCTGAGAGGCTAGAGCTGAGAGCCACAGAGGGAATCAGACTTCGGGGACGGGGGTTTGTTTGATCACCTGCGCGATGAGTTGGTCGCTGGTGATTTCCTCGGCTTCGGCTTCGTAGGTCAGGCCTACGCGGTGACGGAGCACGTCGGGCGCGATGTCTTGCACGAGGGACGGCGTGACGTAGTCGAGGCCGCGCAACCAGGCGAGCGCCTTGGCCGCCTGATAGAGCGCGAGCGAGGCGCGGGGCGAGGCTCCGAAGGTGAGGTAGCGTTTTTTGCCGGGGGCGGGTTCGGCGAGGGCGCGGGTGGCGCGGACGAGGGCGAGGATGTAGGCCTGCACGGCGGGCGAGAGGTGGACTTTATCAACCTCGCCGCGCAGTTCGAGGAGCTCGTCGCCGTTCGCGACGGGTTCGAGAGCGGGCTGGCGGGTGACCTGACCCCAGCGCTGCATCATGAGCGATTCTTCGGTGGCGGAAGGATAATCGACGATCAGCTTGAAGAGGAAGCGGTCGGTCTGCGCTTCAGGCAATGGGTAGGTGCCTTCCTGCTCGACTGGGTTTTGCGTGGCCATCACGAAGAATGGCTTGGGCAGCGCGTGGGTATGTCCGCCAATGGTGACCTGACGTTCCTGCATGGCTTCGAGGAGGGCGCTCTGGACCTTGGCGGGGGCGCGGTTGATTTCGTCGGCAAGGACGAGGTTGGCGAAAATCGGGCCGCGATGGGAGGTGAAGGCACCGTCCTTGGGCGAAAAAACCATCGTGCCGACGACATCGCTGGGGAGCAGGTCGGGGGTGAACTGGATGCGCTCGAACTGGACGCCGAGGGCGGTGCCGAGGGATTTGATGAGGAGCGTTTTGGCGAGGCCGGGCATGCCTTCGAGGAGGACGTGGCCGTTGGCGAGGAGAGCCACGAGCAGACGCTCGATGACGGCGTCCTGGCCGATGACGGCCTTGCCGATTTCGTCGCGAAGTTTCTGGGACCAAGTGGGACCGGTGATCATGGATTTAACGAAGAGTGGAAGGGGAAGGAGGGGTAGGACTCGCTTGCGCTGAAAGTGTTTCGTGAGAAAAAGGGGGTGTCGTGGATTTACCAACTCAATTTCAAGAGCGGCTGGATGCGCTGGGCGTGCTGGCGGGCGATGTGGAGGAGCAGTTCATCCGCGGTTCGGGTCCGGGCGGACAGAAAATCAACAAAACGTCCTCGACTGTCCGGCTGCGCCACCGGTCCACGGGCGTCGAGGTGCGTTGCCAGCGGGAGCGTTCGCAGGCGGCCAACCGCGAGACGGCGTGGGCGGAATTATGCGCGAAGCTGGAGGCGGTCTTGCGACAAGCGGAAACCGAGAGGCGGCAGGTGCGAGAAAAAGCCCGTCGGAAAGCGCGCCCCAAAAGTCGGCGGCAGAAGGCGATTCAGGTGGCGGGAAAACGAAAGCGGGCGGTGACGAAGGCCGGACGCGGGCGGCGAATCGACGAGTGAGTAAGCGGCGTATGCCTTACTCCTTGCGGCGGTAGCTGACCAAGTAGCGCGCGGAATCGACGCGGGTTGAAAACGTATCTGGAGGGACGCCATTCAGGCCGTAGCAGATGCGCAGGCGGTTGCCGACGAGTTGATAAATCGCGTGGAGGGTGCGGCCGGCGTTTTCGCCGTGGGTGCCGGTGAGCGTGAGGCGGGCGTGACCGGATTCGACGGAGATGAGTTCGTAGCGGCCGCGATCATGGTGTTCGGCGGCGAAGCGGACGGCGTAGGTGCCAGCGCGCAGGGTAAACTCGGTGCGTTCGAGCACCAGCGCGGGAGCCTCGACGCCGTCGAGTTCGGCGCGGACGGGCAGCCAGAGTCCTTCGATGGCGTGCGGGATGGGCGCGGTCATGGGTTCAACCTTCGATGGTGTCGGCGGAGGAGGCGGGGAGCGTTTTTTTGGCTTTGGCGCCGAGGGTTTTCAGCTCCTCGACCTGGCCGAGGAGATTGCCGGGGCCGGTCTTTAATTTACCCAGGGCGTCGTCGTAGCTTTCGCGGGCGCGGGCGAGGTGTTTACCGATTTCTTCGAGGTCGGTGAAGAGGCCGGCGAATTTGTCGTAGAGGCGTCCGCCTCGTTCGGCGATGGCTTGGACGTTTTTGGTCTGGCGGTCTTGTTTCCAGAGATTCGCGACGGTCTTCAAGGTGACAAGCAGCGTGGGCGCGGTGCAGAGGATGACGCGGCGGTCGAAGGCCCATTCGTAGAGCGCGCGGTCGTTTTCGAGTGCGAGGGTGAAAGCGGGTTCGAGCGGGATGAACATGAACACGTAGTCGGGCGTGAAGAGTTTCCCGGTGTCTTCGTAGCGTTTTGCGCTGAGCTGTTCGACGTGGGTGCGGACGGCGCGGGTGTGCTCGGTGGTGGCGGCGAGGCGCTCGGGATCGGTGGTGGCGTTGACGGCGCGTTCGTAGGCGACGAGGGAAACCTTCGAGTCGATCACGAGGTGGCGCTGGTCGGGCAGGCGCAGGATGACGTCGGGGCGGAGACGGCGGCCGTCGTCGGTGGTGAGCGATTCCTGCGTGAGGTAGTCCTGGCCTTTGATGAGACCGGCGGATTCGAGGAGCCGGTCCAAGATGAGTTCGCCCCAGGCGCCGCGGGCCTGCGACTGGCCTTTCAACGCGTGGGTGAGGGCGTGGGCTTCGTCGGTGATGCGGACGTTGAGCTGGCGGAGCTGCTCGATCTGGGTCTTGAGGGCGGTGCGGTCTTCGCCGTCGGTTTTATAGACGAGGTCAACGCGCTGGCGGAAATCGGTGAGCTGCTGGCGGAGCGGATGAAGGAGGGCTTCGACCTGGGTCTTGTTGTGATCGGTGAACTTGGCGGATTTTTCTTCGAGGAGCTTGGAGGCGATGGCCTGGAACTCGGTCTGGAGGGTGGCCTTGAGTTTCTCGGCGTCGGCGAGGTAGCGGGCGGCGAGGGTTTCGCGTTCGGCGAGGCTTTGCTGACCGGCGGCGAGCTGGGCGGCGAAGGAGGCGCGCTCGGCGGCGAGATCGGCGGAAAGTTGAGAGTTGAGGGTTGAGAGTTGGGAGACTGAGGCCTGCGCGGCGGACAGGTCGGCGGTGAGGCGGGCGTTGTCGGCTTCGCGGGCACGGAGGCGCTCGCCGAGCTTGGCCCCAAGAAAAAACCATGCGCCGATGGCACCGACTACGACCGAGGCGAGGGCGATTAAAAACGTGTCCACGCGGCAAGCGTGCGGGCGGCATCGCACGCGTCAAAGGCAGAAACACGCCGCGCCGCCGATCACGCTTTCAGCGGGAAATAAATCGTCACAACGGTGCCGTGGCCGGGGAGTGTCTTCAGGTGAATGAAGCCGCGGTTGGTCTGCACGAGACGGGAGACAATCGCGAGGCCGAGGCCGGTGCCGGTCTGGACCTTGGTGGTGAAATAGGGATCGAAAATCTTGGGGAGATTTTCGCTTTCGATGCCGGAGCCTTCGTCGCTGATGCAGAGGGCCAGGAGGGGCGGCTGGTTGAGGAAGGTGGTCTCGCCGACCGCGACCTCGGTTTCTGGCGGCAGGTCGAGCGGCGTGGGCAGCGGGTCTTCGAGACGCTCTGCGGTGATGCGGACGGTCTGCTCGTGCGAGGCGCTTTGGAAGGCGTTGATCGTGAGGTTAAGCAGGATTTGCAGGAGGTCGGTCGAATCAACGAGCGGTGTGCCGTCGAGCGGCAGCGGTTGGACGACGAGGTGGCTGCCTTCGGAGGTCGGGTGGGCGTGGAGGAGGGCTTCGAGATCCTTGAGAATCTGGTTCAGCGGCAACTGTGAGCCGGGGAAACCTTCTTGGTGGACGAAGCGAAGGTAGCGCGCGACGATGGCGGTGCAGGTGTCCACCTGTTTGCCGATATGGTTGATGTTGGCGCGGACTTTATCGAGGTCTTCGCCGTGCAGGAAACGGAGATCTTTGAGCCGCATGTCGAGCATCTCGACGTATCCGGAGATGACGGTGAGCGGGTTGTTGATGTCGTGGAGGACACCGGCGTAAATCTCGTTGGTGGTGCGGGCGACTTCCTCGCGGAGGGCGACGTCGTCGAGGCGGTTGGTCAACTCGCTCAGGCGGTTGGCGGTGATGGCCAGGTTGGTGGAGATTTTCCGCAGGTGCAGGGCGCGCGCGGCGGATTCGCGGATGGTCGAAAGATCGAAGGGCTTGCTGAGATAATCGCAGGCACCGAGGCGAAGGGCCTGACGGGCGGTGTCGAGCGTCTCGTAGGCGGTGAGCATGATGACCTCGGTGGCGGGATCGATGTCCTTGAAGCCGCGGAGCACGTCGATGCCGGAGCAGCCGGCCATGCGAATGTCGCAGATGGCGACATCGACCGGTTCGCTGCGGGCGATGGCGAGGGCTTCATCGCCGTTCGTGGCGAGAAGCACGCGGAACTGATCCTGGAAAACGATGCGGATGGACTTGCGCGGCCCTTCCTCGTCGTCAACGACCAGCATGACCGGCAGCAAGGAAGGGGCGGCGCTAACGGAGGCGACAGCGTTCATGGTTGATTTAAAAAGCGTAACCGAAGGAGAGGGCGAGGGCGTCGAGTGTGCTTCGGTAGTGGCCGCCACCGGCAGAGGAGGCGCCACTTACATCGCGGGAATTTTCAAAACTGTGCTGATACGTCAGGTAGCAGGAAATGGCACCGAAGGTCCGGCCGACGCCGATGCTGGCAAGCTGGCGCGCCATGTCGGGCACGGCGGGATTGAAGGTGGCGTCCGGCACGGAGTTTTCGCTGTAGGCGTAGCCGGCGCTGATGCGCCAGCCATCGGACAGGTAGCGGGTGACGCCAAACAGGTAATAGTAACTGGGCTTCCAATCGAAGGGAATTGAAGTGGTCACGAGGGAAGAGTGAAGCGTGGCGGTGTTGAGGACTTCCCAGTTGGTGCGATCCACGGCGACCTCAAGATTCCACGCTTTGGTGGGACGCCACGAATAGCCGAGGGTGATGACATCGGGAAAAGGCAGATCGATGTTCGCAGGAGCGGAGAGTCCGAAAGGAGACAACGTTTCGGTGCCCTTAAAGCGACTGGTGGAGCCGCTCTGGTAGTTGAGGCCGATGACGTGGTGGTCGTTGATGTGCCACATGACGCCAAGGTTGTAACCCAAGGAAGTGTCGTCGCCGTTGAACCGGAACTCATCGTTGGGGACTATGCCGATGCCGCGGCGGAGATCGGCATGCACCTGGTTGACCTGAAGACCTGCGCCCACGGAGAGATGCTCGGATAGCTTCCAGGCGATGGTCGGCGCCATCGTGATGAAGAGGATTTTATTATAGGTCGCGGTGGTGCGGAAACCGGAGCTGTCCGGCCAGTCGGTGGATTGTCCGAAAGGCGAATAGACGCCGAGCCCGTAGCTCACCGGGGATTTTTCGGGAGTATAGGCGACGTAGAACTGAGGCACGACGGCGACTTTTCGCGTGGCTTCGACGCGGGCGCCTCCGGTGCTGGGCGTATAATCATTCTGGACAAAGATGGAGTAGCTCTCGGCGAGGACTTGCAGGCCGGAAAGCTGGGTGAGCCCGGCGGGGTTATAGTAGATGGCCGAAGGATTGTCGGCGGTGGCGACGAAGGCGTTGCCGCGCGCGGTGGCTTCGGCGTCTTGGTTGGGAAGGCGGGTGCCGTTCGCAAGAGCGGCGGCAGGGGTAAGCGCCAAAAGCGCAGGAAGAATGGCCAGAGTAAAAATCTGACGCGTGCGGGAGTTTTGGGTAAGCATCGTCAGAGGGCGGTCCGTTCGTTCGATCAGTGCGAGGTTCACTCAATGGGAAGCGTGACGACGATGTCGCCCAAGGCGCCATGAGGTCGAGCGAAAATCTCCGCATCACCACCGTGATCGCGTAGGATTTTTCTGGCTACGGAGAGACCAAGGCCGAGACCGACGCTGCGCGTGGTGTAGAATGGTTCGAAGGCCCGGGTCACGGCCTCAGTGGAAAATCCCTGCGAAGGGTTGACGAATCCCAGGCGGACGCGACGAGCGCCGTCCGAAGCGGCGACGGTTTCGACCCGCACGCTTATTTCGGGTGAACCGGGAGCGGATTGCACGGCGTTGAGGATGATTTCTCCGAGCGCGTGGCGCAGGCTGCGCGGCTCGCAGAGCAGGCGGAACCCGTCGGTCGTCGCAGGTTGGCGCAGGGTGAAGGGTTCCGGCACATGGGCGGAGGCGTGTTCGGAGGCCCGGCGCAGCAGGTCGCCCAGCGAATGAACCTCGACGGGTTCGTTTTTGGAGCGCGAGAGAAAGGCGAGCTGGTCGGCGCAGCGGAGGATGCGGACGGTTTCCCGGCCGAGCGCGGATTCGAGAGAGGCGCGGAAATCTTCACGGGCGTAGTCGGTCGGCAGGAGCTGGCGATGGGTCTCCAGCGAAAGCAGCGCGTTGCGGATTTCGTGGGAAAACCGTTCCGCGATGAGGGCGACGAGGTGGGCGTGCTCGCGGTCGGTTTCGAGACGGCGAGCCGCTTCGATGGCGGTATGATCTTCGACCGTTACAAGGACGGCCGAGGTCGTCGCCTGATCGTCGAGATGAAACGCGGTGACGGTTACGAGCAGGGTGCGCGTGCCGTGGACATAGTGGGTGCAGGCGGAGTCGCGCGCGCCGTTGAGCACTTCGTAGAGCACGCTGGCGAGACGCTGGGGAAGGTCGGAAAACCCGAGGCCGTGTCCCGGGACAGGCGTGAGATCGAGGATGCGGGCGAGCGCGGGATTCGCCTGAAGAATGGTGAGATCGCGGGCGACGACGAGACAACCCGCGCCCATCTGTCCGAGAATGTTCGTGAGCAGCCGGTGGTTGGTGGCGAGCTGGTCGTGCAACCAACTGTTTTTAATGGCGAGGCCGAGCTCTTCGAGCAGATGAAACAGAAGCTGCAATTCCTGATCACTTAGGCGCAGGCCCGTGAGACGGCCGCCGAGCACGGCGATGCCGAGGAGGCGCTCGCGGTCGAGGATCGGGATGGCGATGTGTCCGCCAAGAATCTCGAATTCGCGCCGGGCATCGAGTGAGATGCCTGCGCCGGAATCAGCGCGGAGAATACTTCCGTTGGCGGCGATGGCCGCGCCAATGCCGCCGTCGAGTGACAACTCAAAAAAACGGTAGAGATCGACCGCGATGCCGGCGGAACAAGCGCAAGGCATTCGGCGGGATGCGGCGACCGGACCGGGAAGAAACGGATTTTGCGGCGGCTGAAGAAAGAGCGCGATGCGGTTCACGCTGATGACCTCGCGCAGCTTGAGCACAAATTCCTGTAAAAGACTGCGGACGTTAAGCGAGTGAATGAACAGCCGTGAGAAATCACGCAGGATTTCCAAGTGAGACGGCACGCTGGCCAAGCCCGGATGATTTTCCTGAACGATGCGGCTCGATGGCTCGGGTGGGGCGGGTGGCGGCGTGGTGCCAATGGCGAGCAGACGATCGAACACGGTTATTAACAGCGGGCCGCGCAGAGGTTTTTTGAAGACGAACGACACGCCGTGCAGAATGGCGTCCTCCTCCCATTCGCGGATGGTCGTGGCGGCGGCGGCGACGATGGGCACGCCGGGCAACTGGCGGCGGACCTCGTCCACGAGCCGGAGTGAACCGGCGTCGGCGAGATCGGTGTCGATCATGCACAGGTCGATGCAGGCGGGCGGGAGCGTTTCACGGATGAGCTCGGCACGGGGCAGATGGACGATGCCGAAGCGGTCGGGCGGGAGAAGCACCTTGAGCGCTTCGGCGGCGCGGGCAGGGGCGGCGATGACAAGTATCCGGTTCATTTTAACGATG
>JAHFTG010000367.1 GCA_023269455.1 Opitutaceae bacterium
CGAAATAGGCGACCCAGATGCACCATTCGAAAAAGTAGTTGGGGTGGCGGCTGAAGGCCCAGAGGCCGACGTCG
This sequence comes from Opitutaceae bacterium, assembly GCA_023269455.1. Classification (GTDB taxonomy): domain Bacteria; phylum Verrucomicrobiota; class Verrucomicrobiia; order Opitutales; family Opitutaceae; genus Rariglobus. The sequence goes on from JAHFTG010000367.1 coordinate 75, forward strand.
CAGACCTTGCCTTTGTTGGTGGGGTTTTTCTTGAAGGCGTTGAGCTGGGCGTCGGCGGTGGATTCGCCGAGGATGGCGATGAGCCAGAGGACGGCGCCGGCGATTTCTAGCGGGTGGAATCGCGGGGCGGGGTTGCGCGCGGCGAGGAGGAAGGGGAGACCGAGGATGACGACGGAGAGGGCTTGTTGTTGGAAAAAGATGAACATCTTGCGGGCGAAGTTCGCGGACCAGCGTTGGCGCATTTCCTGGTAGCGACCGTCTTCGACGGGGTGGTGGCCGATGACGCGGATGTAGAGGTGGGTGCCGAGGCGGAAGCTCCAGAGGACTGCGATGGCGGCGATGAGCAGGCGGCGGGGCAGCCAGCCGGGGGCGGCGGCCGCGTAGAACAGGGCGAGGGCGCCGAAGGCGTAGGACCAAGCGATGTCCACGATGCCGTAGTTGTCCATACGGCGGGCCACGGCGTAGATCGCGGCGAAGCCGGCGCAGAGGGCGGCGGTGGCGATGAGAACGAGGACAAGAGTGGACATGGTGGCGGTGGCTCAGGACTGGGGTGCGCGCAGGGCGGCCAGTTTTTTTATTACGGGCCGGAGCGGGTAATAGATGCCGACAATGATCACGGGGACGCTGAGGAGCCACGCGGTGAAGGCGTGGATGCCGGCCCAGCCGAAGCGTTGGAGGAATTCGCCGAGGGAGGCGTCGCGGAAGGTGCGGAGCATGTCGGCGATGGAGAAGCGGTTTTCGTGGGCGCGCCAGATCCACTCTCCGGCGCGGACGTAAACGAGGATCATCACGAGTTGGAGCGGGCCGAGGAGTTGGTTGAGCGTCTGGAGAATCGGCTGGTTCATGCGCAGCGCGAGGCCGGCGCCGAGGGTGAGGAGCGCGGTGAAACCGAGAAAGGGGAGGAGGGCGCAGGCGGTGCCTACGGCGAGGGTGGCGGCGAGTTTGTCGGGCGAGACGCCTTGGGTGAGCTGGGCGACGATGGGGTCGCGGAGACGACGGCGCCAGAAGCCGTGACGAGGCGTGGGCGTGGACTCGGTCACGCGGTGAAGAGGGACTTGGCGCCGAGTAGGTAGATCGCGAGGCCGAAGGCAGTGAGGACGGCGGGGAAGGCGATCTTGCCGGGGCGGCGGGTGGAGAAAACTTCGCCGAGTTGATCGATGGTTTTGATGCGGAAGAGTTCGACGAGCATGTAGAGCGACATGGCGATGTTGCCCCAGAGGATGACGGCGATGAACCAGAGGATGCGCGCGGCGAGGGATTGCTCTTTCCAGATGACCCAGACGGTGAACGTGACAAAGGCCCAGTAGGCGTCGAAGAGCGTGGCGATGAACCACGGGTGGGTGAACACGTCGCGCGGGATGGCGAAGAGCGCGCATTGTCCGCTGGCCCAGCTCGTGACGGCGAGCATGCAGGCCAGGATGGCGACGAAGAGGAGGCGGAGGAGGAGCATTTGAAGTAGCGAGTAGTGAGTAGCGGGTAGCGAGTAGGGCGGAGTTCGGAGGGGTTTGGTATGCTCGCTACGCACTACCCGCTACTCGCTACTTGGCGCTTAGAGCGCCAGATTGTTCGGACGCGTGTGCAGGGTTTGGACGACGGAGATGTTGCGCATGGCGAAGGCGGCTTCGCAGTAACAGAGGTAGTAGGTCCATTTGCGGATGAAGCGTTCGTCGAAGCCGAGTTCGAGGACGTGGTCTCGTTTTTGGTCGAAGGTGGCGCGCCAGAGCCGAAGGGTGCGGGCGTAGTCGAGGCCGAAATCTTCGATGTGGTGGAGTTGAAATCCGCCGGCGCGGGAGAGCTGTTTGTTCACGCGGTTGAGCGAGAGGAGGAGCGAGCCGGGGAAGATGTGTTTTTGGATAAAATCGACGCCCTTGCGGAGCTGTTCGTAGCGGTCGTCGGGGCAGGTGATGAATTGGAGGGCGAGGAGGCCGTCGGGTTTGAGACGGGCGGAGAGGACGTCGCAGTAGGCGGGGAGGTAGTCGTGTCCGAGGGCCTCCATCATCTCGATGGAGACGATCTTGTCGTAGGTGCCGGCGTGGTCGCGGTAGTCCTCGAATCGGACGTCGATGCGGTCGGCGAGACCGGCTGCCTGAACGCGGCGGAGGGCGAGGTCGTGTTGCTGTTTTGAAATCGTGAGGGTCGTGACGTGGCAGCCGTAGGTGGACGCGGCGTGGATGCACCAGCCGCCCCAACCGGTGCCGATTTCGAGGACGCGGTCGGTGGGTTTGAGGCGGAGGGAACGGCAGAGGGCATCGTTTTTTTCGCGTTGGGCGGTTTCGAGAGAGAGGTGTTGGGCGTCGGCAGGCCAGCGGGCGCTGGAATACATCATCGAGGGGTCGAGGAAGAGGGAGAAGAAGTCGTTGGAGAGGTCGTAGTGCTCGGCGATGTTGCGCTGGGCCATCGCGCGGGAGTTGGGGCGGAGGA
>JAHFTG010000368.1 GCA_023269455.1 Opitutaceae bacterium
AACGTCACGCTCGTAGGCCTGATCGATGCGGACATCTCCATGCACATCCCCGATTTCCGGGCCAACGAGCGCACGTTCCAGCTCCTCGTGCAGGTCGCGGGGCGCGCCGGCCGCGGCGACCGGGCGGGCGTGGTGATCGTGCAGACGTTCACGCCGCAGGCCGAGGCGATCCAGTTTTCGCGTCAGGCTGACTTCGCCGGTTTCGCCGCGAGCGAATTGAAGATGCGGAAGGAGTTTCGTTATCCGCCGTATCGCCACCTCATCCACCACCTCTTCCGCGGACCGAGCGAAGAGAAGCTCAAGTTCTACACCGAGCAATGGGCCAAGCATGTGGAAAAGGAACTCGGCGGACGCCTGGAGCTGCGCGGACCGGCGCCGTCGCCCATCGAGAAAATCAAGGACGAGTATCGCTACCAGCTCTGGTATTTCACGGGAGGCGTGACACGGGTGATCGCCGATTTGAACGCACTTCGGCTCGCCTTCGCGTGGCCCGACGAAATCACGCAGGTGCTCGACGTCGATCCGGTGAACCTCAGTTAATCGTCACGGAGCCTGGAAGGTCCAAGCGACCAGCCGACTGTGCTTCTGGCCTTGGCTCATCGCGATGGTGCGGACATCCGCCGCGCGGGCGACTTTGAGCGCGTAGTAGATCGCGGGGAGACTGCCGCGTTTCGACACGAGCGTCGTAAACCAGCGGCAGCGGTCGCCGAGCGGCACGCTTTGCGCGATCATCCGTCTCACAAACGCCGACTCGCCACCCGGGCACCAGAGTTCGTGATTCTGGCCTCCGAAGTTCAGAACCGGTTTCTCGACCTTCGCGCCGCCTCCGAGATTTCGGAGTTTTCGCAACGTGCCCTCCGCCGCCTCCTTCGCCGACGCATGGAACGGCGGGTTGCACATGGTGAGATCGAAGCGTTCTCCGGCCCGGACGACGCCGTTGAAAATATCCGCCGCCGACGACTGCAACCGGCACTCGATCTTGCCTGCGAGCACGGGATTGGCTGCGACGATTTTTTTCGCCGACTGGATGGCGACCGGATCGATGTCTGTGCCGACGAAACGCCAGCCGTATTCGCGCACGCCGATGATCGGGTAGATGCAGTTGGCCCCCGTGCCGATGTCGAGGACGGTCACGTTCGCATCCTTGCTGTCGCCGAGCAGATCAGCGGCGTGGTGGATGTAGTCGGCGCGGCCGGGGATGGGCGGGCAGAGGTAGCCGGGCGGGATGTCCCACCACGTCAGCCCGTAGTCGTGCCGGAGCAGGGCGCGGTTGAGCGTGGTGACGGCGACGGGGTCGAAGAAGTCGATGGTATCTCCGCCGAGCGGGTGGGGGACGATGAACCGCGCCAGCTCCGGGCAACTCTTGATGAGCGCGGAAAAATCATACCGCGCCCGATGCCGGTTCCGCGGATGCGGACCGCTCTTTTCGGATGGGGGATTTTTGGAGGATGAAGCCATCGTTGCGCCGCCCAAAAAGACCATTCCCGACGGGAAGGCGAGGGTGGGTTGATACACTTCGGATGGAGGCGGAGTTTTTGCTCACGGAACACACGGGATACACGAAAGTCGAAGGCTGGGGTAATGTGCCGGACTAATTTCAAATAGCGCTGGTTTTCGCGGGCGGGGATGCATTGAGTCGGGTTAACGAACGATGAAAATCTACTTCATGGGGATTTGCGGGACGGCCATGGGCAATGCGGCGTTGCTGGCGCGGGCGGCCGGGCATGAGGTGCTGGGGGCCGATACGGGCGTTTATCCGCCGATGAGCACGGTGCTCGCGGACGCGGGCATCACTCTTCACGAGGGCTATGATCCGGCGCGGCTGGCCGCTCTGGCGCCGGATCTCGTTGTCATCGGTAATGCCATGTCGCGGGGAAATCCCGAGGTCGAGTGGCTTCTGGATGAGCGCGCGGTGCCGTTCACATCGCTGCCGGCTCTCCTGCACGATACGATTCTCAAGACGCGTAAGAACATCGTCGTCGCGGGCACGCATGGGAAAACCACGACGACTTCGCTCACGGCTTTTCTGCTGCGCGAGAACGGGCGCGATCCGGGTTTTCTTATCGGGGGCGTGCCGATCGATCCGCCGATGGGCAATCATCTCGGGACGGTGGGTGATCCGTTCGTGATCGAGGGCGACGAGTATGACAGTGCGTTTTTTGACAAGCGTTCGAAGTTCATCCACTACGCGCCGCACATCGCGGTGATGAACAATCTGGAGTTTGATCACGCGGATATTTTTCGCGATCTGGCGGATGTGCAGCGGACGTTCAGCCACCTTGCGCGGATCGTGCCGCGCAACGGTTTCGTGGTGATGAATGGCGATGACGAAAACCTGAAGGCGCTCGGGCCGTTGCCTTGGACACGGGTGGTTCGCGTCGGCACAGGCGAGAGCAACGACGTGCGCATCGTGGATTTTTCCGAGAGGCCGGAGGGAGTGAGTTTTAAACTACTCTGGCGCGGGGCGCTTTGGCATGAGGTAAAGTGGACGACT
>JAHFTG010000369.1 GCA_023269455.1 Opitutaceae bacterium
CTCCTCGCCCCGCAAGGTGAGACCCGTTTCGACCTCGGCGAGATTGCCGACACCCTCGGCAAGGCCCTCACCAACGTCCACCTCGCCCGCGGCGAGACCGCCAACATCTTCACCGCCGAGACCCGCGCCTTCGTCGGCCGCATTGTGAAGGAAGTCGCCGCTACGCTCGCCGCCGAGTCCCTCCGCACCTCCCCCCTGCGCATCTCCCTCAACGACCTCTACGAGCTCATCGAGAAGACCCTCGTTGACAACAACGCCTACGACGTCGCCAAGAGCCTCCTCCTCAACCGCAGCCGCAAGCTCCTCACGCCCGCCCCCCACGCCACCGGCTCCCTCCGCGTCATTCGCCGCAACAAGCAGGTCGTCCCCTTCATCCCTCAGAAGGTTGAGATCGCCGTCCGCAAGTCCTTCCTCTCGCTCCACCGCGACAGCACGCCCGCCGTCGCCATCACCCAGGCTGTCGCTGCCCGCGTCAACTCCTCCAAGCAATCCTTCGTCCACATCGAGGAGATCCAGGACATCGTGCAGGAAGAGCTCATGAAAGCCGGCCACTACAAGATCGCCGAGGCCTACATCCTCTACCGCGCCCTCCGCAACGACGAGCGCGCCGCCGATCCCGTCGCCACCGAGGCCGCTCCCGCCGAGCCCGCCCAGCCCACCATGATCGTGATCAAACTCCCCAACGGCGAAAACCACCTCTGGGACCGCGCCGACCTGAAGGCCCGCATCGCCTTCGCCTCCATCGGCCTCGACCTCTGCCTCTCCACCGACGAGATCGAGACCGAGCTCCTCCGCTCCGTCTTCGACCAGATCTCCAAGAAGGACCTCGACCAGACCATCGTCCTCAATTCGAAGACCCTCATCGAGAAAGACGCCGACTTCGCCAAGTTCGCCGGCCGCATCCAGCTCACCTACATCTACGAAGAAGTCCTCGGCTGGGACATCGTCAAAGACGGCATCGCCAAGCTGAAGGCCTTCCACGTCGCCGCCTTCAAGAAATACCTCGCCCACGGCGCCGCCATCAAGCGCCTCAACCCGAAGCTCCTCGACTTCAACCTCGAGAAACTCGCCGCCGTCCTCGACCCCACCGCCGACCTCGAGCTCGACTTCCTCGGCGTCCAGACGCTCTACGATCGTTACCTGATCATCGACAAGACCGTAAAGCCCTCCCGCCGCCTCGAGACGCCCCAGTTCTTCTGGATCCGCGTTTCCATGGGACTCTTCATCGACGAACCCGGCGACCGCGAGGCCAAGGTCACCGGCCTCTACGAACTCTACAAGAGCCGCCGCTTCTGCTCCAGCACGCCGACCCTCTTCAACTCCGGCACGCTCCACTCCCAGCTCTCCTCCTGCTACCTCTACTACGTCGATGACTCCCTCGAAGGCATCATGTATCGCGGCATCGCCGAAAACGCCCAGCTCTCCAAGTGGGCCGGCGGCCTCGGCGGCTCCTGGACCGCCGTCCGCGGCACCGGCGCGCACATCGGCGGCACCAACGGCGAGTCCCAAGGCGTCATCCCGTTCCTGAAACTCCACAACGACCAGCTCGTCGCCGTCAACCAAGGCGGCAAACGCAAAGGCTCCGGCTGCGCCTACCTCGAATCCTGGCACAACGACATCTTCGAGTTCCTCGAGCTGCGCAAGAACACCGGCGACGACCGCCGCCGCACGCACGACATGAACACGGCCAACTGGATCCCCGACCTCTTCATGAAACGCATGGAGGCCCGCGCCCAGTGGACCCTCTTCCGCGCCAACGAAACCCCCGACCTCCACGAACTCTACGGCAAGAAGTTCGAGGAAGCCTACGTCCGCTACGAGAAACTCGCCGAGGAAGGCAAAATCTACGGCCAGAAGATCGAAGCCCTCGAACTCTGGAAGAAAATGCTCTCGATGCTCTTCGAGACCGGCCACCCCTGGATCACCTTCAAGGACGCCTGCAACCTCCGCTCCCCGCAGGACCACGTCGGCGTCATCCACTCCTCGAATCTCTGCACCGAGATCACCCTCAACACCTCCAACGACGAGACCGCCGTCTGCAACCTCGGCTCCGTCATCCTCGAGAACCACCTCCTCCCCGACGGCCAGCTCGACCACAAGAAGCTCCGCGAGACCATCCAGACGGCAGTGCGCGCCCTGGACAACGTCATCGACATCAACTTCTACCCCACCAAAGCCGCCGAAGTCTCCAACCGCCGCCACCGCCCCATCGGCCTCGGCGTCATGGGCCTCGCCCACGCCCTCTACATCAAAGGCCACGCCTTCGCCTCCAAGGAAGCCGTCGAGTTCAACGACGAAGCCATGGAAGCCATCGCCTACTACGCCTACGAAGCCTCCTCCGACCTCGCCGCCGAACGCGGCACCTACAGCTCCTACAAAGGCTCCAAGTGGGACCGCGGCCTCCTCCCGCAGGACACCATCGACATCCTCGAGAAAGAACGCGGCGTCGAAGTCGAAGTTCCCCGCGGCGGCCGCATGGACTGGACGCCCCT
>JAHFTG010000370.1 GCA_023269455.1 Opitutaceae bacterium
CTGACCGCCAGCCTCGACCGTTTTTTCCCCGCGAAGGCCAACCCGATGCCCAAGCCCCGCCTGATCACGAATCTCGAAGCGGACACCCCCGGCTACGTTGAAAAAATCAAGGCCGCCGAAACCCGCGAACAAAAACAAGTCCTTCAGCGCATCCAGCGCGAACGCCAGCAGCAGGCCGTGCAGGACCTGGGCATCAAGTGGCTTCAGTTCGCCTCCCTCCCCGAGAATGCCGCCGCCGAAAAATGGCTCCTGTTCCTCGGCGACGTTTACGTCGTCAGCCAGGAAAAAGTCGAGAACACCGCGTTGATCTACGCCTATCAGGACACGCTTCGACAAGGTGCTTTCGGTCGCGCGCCAGATCTCGCCAAAGCCGTCTCGCGCACACCCGCGATGATCCGCTATCTCGACTTGCAGGACAGCAAAAGCGGCACACCCAACGAAAATTTCGCCCGCGAACTCTTCGAGCTCTTCCTCCTCGGCGAAGGCAACTACACCGAGCAAGACATCAAGGAATCCGCCCGCGCTTTCACCGGCTACCGGGCGGGCCAAGGTGTATTCCGCTTCGCCCAAAACCAGCACGATGCCGGCCTCAAGACCATCTTCGGCCAGACGGGAAAATATAACGGCGACGACGTCATCGACCTCGCCTTCACCCAGCCCGCCGCCGGACGCTTCCTCCCGCATGAGATGGTTAAATTCTACTTGGCCGACGAAGGCATCCCCATCGAATACCTCACCACCATCGGCACTTGGTGGCAGGGCACTGGCTACGACATGCGGGCGCTCGCCCGGCGTTTTTTTGGCAGCCGCATTTTCTTCGATCAGGCGTTTCGCGGAAATTACATCAAGAGCCCCGTCCAGTTTTACCTCGGGCTTGTTCAAGACCTTAATCTGAACGTCGCGCCCTTCCCCCGCCAGTCGCTCAACGCCCTCCGTCTCATGGGCCAGAATCTCTACCGTCCGCCCAACGTCCGCGGTTGGGTCGGCGGACGTCTCTGGATCAACTCCGGCACCTTCGCCTCCCGCCGCCAGCTCGTGGAAACGCTCTTCACGCCGATAAACGAGGACAACCTGAACGCTGACGAACAGGTCCAGCTCGTCGCCGCCCGCGCCGCCGGCCTGAGCACGTTCACCGTCACCGACGAACGCCTCGGCGCGATGCTCACCAGCCTGACGCCCGCGCAGATCACTGATCGCTTCGTGGACTATTTTCTACCCATCAAGGTCGATGCCTTCTTCCGCTCCAGCATCCTCGCCTTTCTCTCCGATCCGGCTGCCAAGGATCGCCTTGTCCGCTTGCGCAACACCGCCGTCACCCTGCTGCAATCCCCCGAGTATCAACTCTGCTGATCCCACCGCCCGCCATGAACAACCCGCACAACATCCTGCCCACCACGCGCCGTGAGTTTCTCCAATGGGGCGCCCGCGGCATCGGCCTCATCGCCTTCAGCCGCTTCGCTCCGTCGTTCCTCGTCGAGTCCACCCTCGCCGCCACGCCTTCGCCTGAAAAAGACCGTTCCATCCTCGTTCTCGTCCAGCTCGCCGGGGGCAACGACGGCCTCAACACCGTGATCCCTTTCGAGGACGCCAATTACTACCGCCTGCGCCCGACCCTCGGCATCAAGAAAGAGGATACGCTCCCGCTCAGCGACACGCTCGGCCTCCATCCGTCCATGACCGCGCTCCACGCCCTCATCAAAAACGGGCAGGCCGGCATCGTGCAAAACGTAGGCTACCCGAATCCCAATCACAGCCACTTCCGCTCCTCCGAAATCTGGGAAACCGGCAGCTCCAGCAACGAATTCCTCCCCACCGGCTGGATCGGTCGCTTCCTCGACAACGCCTGCGCGGGCGTGCCCGACGGCGCCGGGGCCGACCCCGTCGCGGTCCACGTCACGAACGAGCTCCCCCAATCCTTCATCTCCGGCCAACCCCATCCGACGTTCGGCCTCAACGGCAGCGGCAGCCGCGGCAACGCCGAAAATCTTTCCTTCCTCGAAAAACTCGTGAACCACGAAGACCACGAGGAAAATGCCAACGCTTCCTTCCTCAAGGCCACCATGATGGACGCCCTCGTCACCGAGAAAAAAGTCCAGCGCGTCCTCGGCAGTTACAAGACCGAGGCCGGCTATCCTGGCAACGCGTTCGCCCAGTCCCTCCGCAACGTCGCCGCGCTCATCGCCGCCGGCATGTCCACCCGCGTTTACTTCGTTTCCCTCGGCGGCTTCGACACCCACAGCAACCAGGCCAACACCCACCAACGCCAGCTCCAGACCCTCTCCGAGGGCCTCGCCGCCTTCCAAAAAGACCTCGTGGCAAAGAAACTCGATTCGCAGGTCCTCACCATGACGTTCTCCGAGTTCGGCCGCCGCCCAAATGAAAACGAAAGCCGCGGCACCGACCACGGCACCGCCGCGCCGCTCTTCGTGATGGGTTCCGGCCTCAAAGGCAGCTCGCTCCAAGGCACCGCCCCGTCCCTCAAGCTCCAG
>JAHFTG010000371.1:0-464 GCA_023269455.1 Opitutaceae bacterium
GCGCACCGGTGCTATCGGTGGCAACGGTTTCCCCCGTCACGCTGGTTACGCCGGACGGTGGCGCGGCGGCGGCGAAGTTCTCCACCGCCGGTTTCTACGCGATGCCGGAGAGTCCGCGGCAGGTTTTTAATTTTAATCCGGGGTGGCGGTTTCACAAAGGCGACGTCGCGGGTGCGGAGAAGGCGGATTTCGATGACCGTGCCTGGGCGGGCGTAAATCTGCCGCATGGCTTGGAGATCCTCGGCGAGAACGGCAGCGGTATGCGCAACTATCAGGGGCCGGCGTGGTATCGAAAAGTGTTTCACTCGGACGATCCCGGGGCGAAGAGCGCGGTGCTTTATTTCGAGGCGGTCATGGGCAAGGCGGTCGTGTGGGTGAACGGCCAAAAGGCGGCGGAACATTTTGGCGGCTACCTGCCGTTTGCGATCAACCTCGCCGGGTTGCTCAAGGCGGGCGACAACGTC
>JAHFTG010000371.1:474-2489 GCA_023269455.1 Opitutaceae bacterium
GGCGGCGTGTTTGTGGCCGTCAAGGATGTGAATGGCAACGACGCCGACATCGAGGTGCGCACGGAAGTCGCCAACGAAAGCGCGGTGGCGCGCACCGTCACGGTGCGAACGATCTTGGAGGACTTCGCGGGCAAGGAGGTGCTGCGGCAGGAAACGCGCGTCGAACTGCCGGCGGGCAGCGCGCGGTCGGTGGCGCAGGCCTTGGCAGCAAAGGGCGTTCACCTGTGGAGTCCGGATGACCCGTATCTGCATTTCGTGCGCACGGTGGTCACGGATGAGAGCGGCGTAACGGACAGTCTGCGCACGCGATTTGGCATCCGGTTGTTTGAGATGCGCGGGCAGGCGGGCTTCTTCGTGAACAAGAAATTCATCGGCCATAAACTCAGCGGCGTGAACCGTCACCAGGATTACGTTTATGTGGGCAACGCGCTGCCGAACTCCGGCCAGTGGCGCGATGCGAAGCTGCTGCGCGAGGGCGGCTCGACTGTGGTGCGCGCGGCGCATTATCCGATGGACCCGGCGTTTTACGACGCGTGCGACGAACTGGGTTTGCTGACGACGACGGCCAATCCCGGCTGGCAGTTTTTCAACAAGGACGATCCGCGGTTTGAGAAACTCATCTACGAAGACACGCGCAACCTCGTCCGCCGCGACCGCAACCATCCGTCGATGCTGCTCTGGGAAACCGCGTTGAACGAGACGCCGTCGCAGCCCGCGCGTTTGCTGAAGGAAATGCATCGCATCGCGCACGAAGAGTTTCCGTTCCCGGGTCTGTTCACGGTGGCCGACGTCGATGAGGCGCGGGCGGGCGGGCTCGACTTCGCCTATCACGCGCCGACGAATTCGGAGTTTAATTCCTTCACGCGCGAATACGGTGACGGCGGCGAGGTGGATAATTTTTATTCGCAGAACGCCACCACGCGCGTGCCGCGGACTTGGGGCGAGCGGGCGTTGCTCGGGCAGGCGATGATCCGGGCGCGCGATCTGGACGGGATTTTCGGCACGCCGCCGGTGCGTCTCGGCGCGGCCGTGTGGTGCGGGATCGATCATCAACGGGGGTATCATCCCGATCCGTTTTGGGGCGGCCTATTGGATGTGTATCGCATGCCGCGCTACGCCTATCAGCTCTTCAAGAGCCAGTATGCGCCGGACTACCAAGTGCCGGGAATCAAAACCGGGCCGATGGTGTATATCGCCAACGAGCTCACGCAGATCTCGCCGGCCGACGTGGTGGTTTTCACCAACTGCGAAGAGGTCCGGCTGACATGGCTGGGCAAGGTCGTGGGCACGGGCAAGCCGATGGCGGGCTCGGCGCACCTGCCGCATCCGCCGGTGGTGTTTGAAAACCTGTTCGACTACGGCGAGATCCACTCGCACTGGCGTTCGAGAACCGGCGAGATTGAGATGATCGCCGAGGGGGTGATCGGCGGAAAAGTGGTGACTCGCGAGGTGAAGAAATATGCCGAACGCACGACCGGGTTAAAATTGGAGGTGGACGGCGCGGGGCTGGGACTCACGGCGGACGGAGCGGATTTTATTCCGCTGCGCGCCACGGTGGTGGACCAGAAAGGCGTGATCAAAGTGCTGGCCAACGATTACGTTCACTTCGCGGTGGAAGGACCGGCGGAGATTATTGGCGGGGTCGATAATCAGGCGAATCCGGTGAAGGTGCAGTTCGGCACGGCGAGTGCGTTGCTGCGCGCTGCGACGAAGCCGGGCGTGATCAAGGTGCGGGCGTATGCGACGGGCCTGGAGCCGGCGGAGATCACGCTGAGTTCGACCGCGCCGGTATTGCCGCTGGCGTTTTCGACCGAGTATGCGGCTGCGTCACAAGCGACGGCGACAACGGCTGTGACGACTCCGATCACTGCAGGCTCAGCCAATGCGGACGTGGCCAAGCTTCAGGCGGAGTTGCGGAGGCTGAAGCTGGAGCTGACGAGCAAGGAACAGGACATTATGGAGCTGAAAAGCAAAGCAGGGCACTGAGCACGGAGCTTTAACGCAAAGATCGCCAG
>JAHFTG010000372.1 GCA_023269455.1 Opitutaceae bacterium
GAGCCCCGTTTCCCTCGCTCTCATCACCCTGCTCACGCCGCTCGTCTCGGCGGCGGTCATCGCGATCTTCCTCCGAAAAAAAGGCACGCTGGCCTCGGTCGTCTCCGTGCTCGCCGCCGCCGTGGTCGCGGCCGGTGCGCTCACGCTGGCGTTTAGTGGCGCGCGTTTCGGCGTCACTTCGCCCGCCTCGATCGAGTGGCTTCGTCTCGGCGACTTCGTCGTTTCCTTCGGCTTCAAGTTCGACGATCTCGCCGCGCTGATGATCTCCATCGTCGGCGTGGTCGGCCTGTGCGTTCACGTTTTCTCGCTCGGCTACATGCACGACGACGCCTCGAAGGCCCGCTACTTTGGAGGTCTGTCGATCTTCATGTTCTCGATGCTCGGCATCGTCCTCGCGGACAACCTGCTCATGATTTTCGTGTTCTGGGAGCTGGTCGGTTTCAGCTCCTACGTTCTCATCAATCACTACCACGAGAAACCGTCCGCCTCCGACGCCTCCAAAAAAGCCTTCATCGTAAACCGCGTGGGCGACTTCGGTTTCCTCATCGGCATTGTGATGTGTTACTGGATCTGCGGCACCGTTGATCTCTCCAAACTGGTCGCGTTGCACGACGCAGGCACGTTGCCTTACAGCCGCCTGATCCCGCTTCTCCTGTTCTGCGGCGCAGTCGGCAAATCCGCGCAGATGCCGTTGCAGATCTGGCTGCCCGACGCGATGGAAGGCCCCACGCCCGTCTCCGCCCTCATCCATGCCGCGACGATGGTGGCCGCCGGTATCTACATGCTCTGCCGCATCGACGTCCTCATGGTTCCCGCCGCGCTGACCGTCATCATGTGGGTTGGCACGATCACGGCGTTCTACGCCTCGCTCTGCGCGATCACCCAGCGCGACATCAAGAAAGTCCTCGCCTACTCGACGCTCTCCCAGCTCGGCTACATGGTCGCGGCGTTCGGCCTGGGCTCGCTTACGACCGAAACGATCACGGGCGGCCAGATCACCGGCATCGTCACGCTCCACGCCGGCGTTGGCGCGGCGATGTTTCACCTCACCACGCACGCGTTCTTCAAGGCGCTGCTCTTCCTCGGCTCCGGTTCCGTCATCTACGGCTGCCACCACGAACAGGACATCTTTAAAATGGGCGGTCTCGCCAAGAAGATGCCGTTCACCTTCGCCACCTTCACCATCGGCGTCGCCGCGATCTGCGGACTGCCGTTCCTCTCGGGCTTCTACTCGAAGGACGCGATTCTCCATCTTGCTGAGGAAAACAACAAAGCCGTGTTCGTTATCCTCGCCGCCACCGCCGTGCTGACCGCGTTCTACATGGTGCGCATGTGGAATCTCGTTTTCCGCGGCGAAGCCCGCAGTCCTGAAGCATCGCATGCGCATGAGGGAGGCCTCTCGATGACCGTGCCGCTCTTCGTGCTTGCGGTGCTCGCCATCGTCGCCGGCTACACCGACCACCTGTTCAGCGCCTACGGTCACTCCTTCGCGGGCGTGTGGTCGCAGATTCCTTTTGCCGAGGGCACCGAGCCCTACGTGATGAGCCTCGCAATCCTCGTGATCGGCGCTGGGGCCGCCCTCCTTTTCTACAAACCCGCCGCCACCGACGCCCTCGAAGAAAAAGCCCCCGCGCTCTTCGGTTTCCTCTGCGTGGTCAAAGGCTCCTTCGACACCGTTTACGATTGGTATGTCGCCAAAGTCCAGGATCGCATCGCGATGGTCTTGGATTTTCTGGAACGCATCCTTCTTTCCGGCGTGATCATCCGTGGATTTTCCGGCGTGGTCGGCCTCCTCGGCATCGGCGCGCGTGCGCTCCATGTCGGCAGCCTGCACGCCTATGTTTACTGGTTCCTGTTCGGCTCCGCGCTCCTTTGGGCTTACGCGGCCGGATGGCTTTTCTAACGCGACTACGTGATGAACACCCTGCCTGTTGACCTTCTTCTGCTGTCCATCGCGACGCCCCTGGCCGCCGCCCTCGCCATCGCGCTCGGGCTGCCCCTGCGTCTCGCCAAAGCGGTCGCCGCCGTCGCCTTCGCCGTGCCCGCGATCATCGCGGTTTTCCTGTGGAGCCGCTTCGCGGGCGCGCCCCAGCACGCCACCTACGCCTTCTACGAGGTTTACAACACCGGGTTGCAGAGCTTGGGCATCCACCTCGCGCTCGGCCTCAACGGCATCGCCCTCCCGCTCTTCGTGCTCGCGGGCGTCGTCGGCCTGGCCGCCGGCCTCTACGCGATTCAGTCCGGTGCCGAACGCCTCAAAAGCTACCTCGTGCTCCTGCTCATCATGCAGGGTGGACTGATGGGTATCTTTGCGAGCGTGGATATTTTCTTCTTCTTTTTCTTCCACGAAATCGCGCTCATCCCGACCTTCATCATGGTCGGCATCTGGGGCGGACGCGACCGCAACTACGCCGCGATGAACATGACGATCTATCTCATGCTCGGCGCGATGATCTCGTTCGTCGGCCTGATCGCGATCTACCATCAA
>JAHFTG010000089.1 GCA_023269455.1 Opitutaceae bacterium
GTTCATCGCCTCGCGTAACGTCCTCCTCGGCAGCGCCGGTCAGCTCGACAGCCTCCGCGCCAGCCTCGGCAAGTAAGCGAAAATCCTTGATCCCCCTCAGGCGCGACCTTCACCGGTCGCGCCTTTTTTGCGCGTCATGCCGGGCACGCGGACACCCGTTGCGTTGCCTCATCGCATGGCACGATTCGCAAGAACCCGTGTCTGAGGTTAACGTAGGTTAACTCCTCCCATGAAAATTCTCGCCCCGACTTTTCTTTCTCTATCCCTCGCGCTCGCCATCCAGGCGCAGGCTCAAAATCCAACGCCCGCGCCATCCCTTTCCGGGGGCACGTCCGCGAGCACGGCCATCCAGCGCGGCCCCGAAGCCCTCGACACGCTGCTCGGCCCCATCGCGCTCTATCCCGATGCCCTCGTCGCCCTCATTCTTCCTGCGGCGACTTCGCCCGGCGATGTCGTTCTCGCCGCCCGTTACGTGCAGGCCAAAAGCGATCCCGCCGCCGTGGACGCCCAACCGTGGAGCGACAGCGTTAAAGCGCTCACGCATTATCCCGACGTGGTCCAGTGGATGGATCAAAACCTCGAATGGACGCAGGCTCTCGGGCAGGCATTCCTCGACCAACCCGCCGATGTGATGGGCTCCGTGCAACGCCTCCGCGCCCGCGCCCAGGCCTCCGGCGCGCTCATCAGCACGCCCCAGCAGCACGTCCTCAACGATGGTGCCAACATCGAGATCGTGCCCGCCCAGCCCGACATCGTTTACGTCCCCGTTTATGATCCGACCGTGGTTTACGTGCAGAACACCGTTTGGATTGACCGCCCGTATCTTACATTTGGCTTCGGCTATCCTATCGGCGGTTGGTTTATCTACGATTGCGATTGGGGACGCCGCAACGTCTGGGTCGTCTCCCGCCCCGCCGACTGGCGCAACCACCCCCAATACTGGAACCAGCCCGGCGGACGCCCGCGCACGCTCCCCGGCCAGCCCTGGCGTCCACCGGCCCACTATCACCCGCGCCCCGTCGCGCCCATTAACGCCCATCCGCCCACCCCGCGCCCCATCCGCCTCGACCCGCGCAACGCCCCGACTACCTCCCGTCCCGCGCCCTCGCGCACGCTCCCCAATCCAACCCGTCCCGGTCCAAACACTCCCGCGATGAAACCCGGCATGCCCAACCATCCCGTGAGTTTCCCCCAAGCCCGCACTCAACCCGTCCCACCCGCGCCGCAACCCTCCCCGGCTCCCGCCCACGTTGCCCCTGTCAGACCCGCTCCTGCGCCGGAGACCTCGGCGGCAATTCCACACCCCGAATTCACTCCCCATGCGACTGCGCCCGTTATAGTCGCACCGCCTGTGACCGCGCATCCTACCCGCCCGCTCAATCCTGATCCCATCGACCGCTCTCATCACCAACTCACCTCTCCGCGAGTCCCCCGCCCCGTCGTCACGCCTGCTCCGGCGCCGGCTCCAAATACCGAACCCGCGCAACCTGACCCGCGGAAAACAAAACCCGCCCCGTAAAACCGTCTCAGGGCTTCCCTAGCCCAAAGACTTCTCTTTGATGATCGGCGTGAGCCTGCCTATCTGCGCCGTCAATCGATTCACCCCTCATCCGCTCTGGATTGCTGCCGCGCTCTTCCTTGGGTTCGCCCCGCTGTTCACCGCCCGCGCCGAATCCTCCGCCCGTCCGAACGCATCAACCACCTCGGCTTCGCTCGGCGAAGGCTCCGTCTTTCCCGTGCTGCAAGTCGGTGCCGTCACCTATCTCGATGTGCGCGTCCGCGCCGTCACCGTGCGCAGCCTCGTGATCCTTCATCGCGGCGGGCTCGGTTCCATCCGTCTGCGCGACCTCTCCCCTGCGCTCCAAAAAGCCTTCGGTTATTCCGCTTCCGCCGAAGTGGCCGCAGATGCGATCTCTCCAGTCACCCCTCCTGTCAAAAAACCATCTCCGTCAAAACATCCCGTCCCGTCGAAATTCGACGCGCTCCTCGAGCAATTCAGCCAACCTCCCGAACTGCGCCCGGAGGTCGATCTGCGCCCCCAGTTTGCCGACCTTGGCCTCTACGCGAAAAATCAAGGCCGCCGTCCCAGTTGCGCCGTCTTCGCCGTCGTCAGCGCCCTGGAATTTCAAAATGCAGAACTCCTCGGCCACCCCGAGAAACTCTCCGAAGAATACCTCATCTGGGCTTCGCGCAAGATCCTCGGCCGGGACCGCCTGTCTTTTTCCGCGACCGTTGATGCGAACAACGAGCCCCCCTCCGCCGCAGTCACCGGAGACGAAGATGAAGGCTTTGCCCTCACCGAAGTCGTCACCGCTCTGCGCACCTACGGCATCCCGTTGGAGGAAGACATGCCCGACACCCTTGGCCAAAAAATGCAGGCCATCCCCGAGCCCACGCCCGCGCTCATCACCGAGGCGCGCAGTCATTGCCACGTCGCCGTTTATCCTGTGCCGCAGACCGCGCTCATCGGCAATCTCGTGCAAGCGCTCAACGCCGGCATCCCCGTCGTCATAGGTCTCAGATGGCCGCACTACGCCTCGATGCCCGCCGGCTACCTCAGCCAGCAACAACCCATGTCCGGTTACGGTCACGCCGTCACTCTCGTCGGTTATCGTTGCCCCACCCAGTCACCCGACGACGCCGTCTTCATCTTCAAAAACTCTTGGGGCGTCCAGTGGGGAGCCGCCGGCTTTGGTCAGGCGACTGCATCCTACCTCAAAAAAAACCTCACCGACGCCGTGATCCTCGAAGTTCAGGGCCCCGCAAACTGACATTTCACCCGCGCTCGCTTCGCACCTAAGAAGATTGCCCCGCCCGTCTTGGCCCGCTGTCTTGCATTCGTGCATTGGCAGATCACCAGTCTCTACTTCTCGACCGTTTTTGAACTGGTCCTTTTACTTCTCGTTCGCGGCCACCTGCGCACCTCTGCGGCCAAGCCGTTTTGCCTGGGTCTCGCCCTGAAAGCCCTCTGGGCTTTCAACTACGCGCTCGACCTCGGCAGCTCCTCGCTGGAAGAAAAACTTTTCCTCTTTCAACTGCGCAGCTCGTTTCTCTGCTTCTACGCGCTCGTCTGGTTCGAGACCGCCTACCGCCTCATGCGCGGACGCGCCTTCCTGAGGGGCTGGACTCTCGCCGCCTCCCTCATCGTGCCGCTCATTAGCGTTGCCCTCGTATGGTTGCCCGGTCCCGGCCAGAATCCGGTTTTCCGCCACTCCTTCTGGCTCGATACCACCGGCTCGGTCCCCGTCGTCCACTTTTCCAACGGCCCGTGGGCGACGGTCTTCAACGCTTATCTTTTCGGATTCGGCGCCGCCATTTTCATTCTTTTGTTCCGCACCCGCCTGCTCACCCCGTGGGAGCGCCGGGGCCGTCTTCTCTTCGCCAGCGCCAGCCTCATCGGCATCATCGCCAACGCCCTCTACACGCTCAATCTCTCGCCTGTTCCGGGCCTCAACCTGGCCCCCCTGCTCTTCCCGCTCACCAGCACGCTCCTCGCCTGCGCTCTCATCGGCAACCGCATGCTCGATCTCGCTCCCGTGGCCCGCGCGTCGTTGATCGAGCAACTCGAAGACCGCCTCATCGTCCTCGACAGCGACACCCGCGTTATCGACACCAACCGGGCCGCCCTCACCACCTTGGGCCTCTCCGCATCCGCCATCCTCGGGAAAACAGCCGCCGTCGCCTTCGCCCCTTGGCCGGACCTTCTCGCCCTGATCAACCGCCCCAATCACGAACCAGCCGAATTCCGCCTCGGCTCCGTTATATTTGAGGTCTCCGTCATCAACGTCCCCGGCGCGGTCGGTGAACCCGCCCGCGCCCGCATCCTCATCCTGCGCGACATCACCCGCCGCATCGACATCGAAAACCAGCTCCGCCTCGCCAAAGAATCCGCCGAGGCAGCCGACCAGGCCCAGTCCCGCTTTCTCGCCACGATGAGCCACGAGATCCGCACGCCCATGAACGGCGTCGTCGGCTTCACCCAGCTCCTCCAAGAGACCGACCTCACGTCCGCCCAACGTGAATACGTGGACATCATCGAGCAAAGCAGCCGCTCCCTCCTCGTCATCATCAACGACGTTCTCGACTACTCCAAGATTGCCGCCGGCCGCCTCGAAATCGAACGCATGCGCTGCAACCCCTCCGAAGTCGCCCACCAAGTCTGCCATCTCCTCAAAAACCGCGCCCTCGAAAAAAACATCACCCTGTCCTGTAACGTCGCGCCCGACGCCCCCTCTCTCGTCATCAGCGACCCCGTGCGCCTCGGACAGATCCTCGTCAACCTCGTCGGCAACGCCATCAAGTTCACAGAGACGGGGACCGTCATGTTATCCCTTAACGCCACTCCGCGCGAGGGCGGACACCTCCTCATCCTGACCATTCTAGACACCGGCATCGGCATTTCCCCCGAACAACACGCGCACATTTTCCACCCCTTTCTCCAAGGCGACGCGACCACCACCCGGCGCTTTGGAGGCACCGGCCTCGGCCTCGCCATCACCCGCAATCTCTGCGAACTCATGGGCGGCTCGCTCACCATGACCAGCCACCCCGGCGCAGGCTCCGCCTTCACCGCCACCATAGACACCGACTTGTTCACCGAGGACACCTCCGCGCCGATCTCCGCCCAAGCACCTGTCGCCCTCCCTGTCCGCGACGTTTCCCTCAACGTCCTCGTCTTCGAAGACAACCTCGTCAACCAAGCCGTCATGCGTGCCCTCCTCCACCGTCTGGGCCACCACCCTCGCTTCGTCGCCAACGGCCAGGAAGGCCTTCAGTTGCTCACCACCAAAACCTTCGACGCTCTCCTCATGGACATCGAAATGCCTGTGATGGACGGCTACGAAACCGTGCGCCGTATCCGCGCCCGGGAAGCTTCCGGCGAACCCCGGCAACACATCATCGCCGTGACCGCCCACGCGCTCACTGGAGTGCGCGAACGTTGCCTCGCCGCCTCGATGGACGATTTCCTCACCAAGCCCGTGAGCCTTCCCATTCTTCGCGAAGCCCTCGCCCGCGTCCCCATCATCATCCCGAGCTCTTAGCTCTGGCCCCTAGGCCCTCAGCTCCGTCCTCCGCCTCCCGCA
Organism: Opitutaceae bacterium; assembly: GCA_023269455.1. Lineage (GTDB taxonomy): Bacteria > Verrucomicrobiota > Verrucomicrobiia > Opitutales > Opitutaceae > Rariglobus. The sequence goes on from JAHFTG010000089.1 coordinate 5,085, forward strand.
ACGCCAGCGCCGGATGCTCCAGAATGACCAGCGAGTAGGAAAATGCCCGCGCCTTCAGCAATTCCGGATGGGTATGAAATAGCTTCGGCGTGATGCTCCGGCAGATTGGACGGATCTCCGCGACCCGCCAGCCCTCGCGGATGCGCTGCCGGTATTCGTCCTCCTGCTGCCCCTCGATCACGAGGTAGTCCTGCAATCCGTTCGTCGCCACAAACCCCAACCTCCCCGATCCAACCAATTCGGCGACATAGCGAATATTAAGCGCGACCATAACGAAGAATGCCCAAACCTGTCCGCATCGCGCACGCTTGCAACTCCTCACCCTCATCCACCGACGGCATCAGCCACCCCTCCGCTTGATCGTGGAGGCCATTGGCTGGAACCTCGCCCAGAGAATCGCCCCATTGGGCGATTCCATCTAGTGGTTAAAAAACTCCCCTTCCATTCTCCCTTCCGACCTCCGCATGAATGCCAACGAAATCATCATCCTGTTGATCCTACTCTTCATGGGCGTGCCCGACCTCTGTCGCCTGCTCGGGCGTCCCTCGCTCGCGTTCCCGCTCTTCGTGGTTTTCGGTCTCATCGTCTCGCCCGTCGCGAATCCAGAAGTCCGCCAGATGCTCGTGCAAGCCGGTCAGGTCGGCTTCCTCCTGCTCCTCTTTGAAGTCGGCCTCGAAATCGAACTGCCGCGCTTCCGAGAATTCCTCCCCACGCTCCGCCGCGCCTCGTTCTGGGCGCTCCTCCAATACCCCGTCATCCTCGCCTTCGGCCGGCTCGCCGGCCTCCAATGGCTTGGCTGCTTCGTCGCCTGCGCCGCCTTCACCGGCTGCTCCGTAGGCATGGGCTACCTCGGCTGGAAACACTACCCCGGCCTCACCGAGGAACCCCGCCGCCGCATCCTCCTGCTCATGCTCGCGCTTGAGATCATGGCCATCGTCCTCCTCGCCGGCGAAACCGCCCTCTACGAAAAAGGCCTCAGTTGGTTCGTCATCCTCAAACTCGCAGGCATCGGCGTCACCATCTACCTCATCAGCCGTTTCGCCACCCGCCTCGAATCCCTCTTCGCGCTCATCCTCCGTCACACGACCCACTGGCGCATGCACCTCATCGTGCTGCTCGTGCTCATTGTCTGCGCCCTCGGCGAACGTCTCGGTCTCGCCGGCCCCAAGACCGCGTTCTTCCTCGGTCTTTTCATGAGTCGCATCACCCACGACGGCCAGCCCCTCGAACACTTCATCGCCCCCATCAGCCACAAATTCCTTATCCCGATTTTCTTTTTCGCCCTCGGGCTGCAGGTCGAGTGGAGCTACCTCTTCTCCCTCACCGGCTTGATCGCATTGGCCGCCGCCGCGTTACTCGTCGGCTGGCGCCTCGTCATCCACCGGCGCCTGCTGCCGACCGGCGGCGACGACCGCTCGTTCCTCCTGCTGTGCCCCAATCTCACCATCGTGGCCCTCGCGTCCCACACGCTGCTCACCGCGGGCAACGCCCCCCGCGCCGCATCCTGGATGATTCTCGTCGGCCTCTTCATGACGATCCCCGCCATCCTCCTCTTGCCCAAAGCCCGGCCCGAAAAACTCACCGATTCCGCCCCCGCATAATCCAAGGTTCCCATTCCCTCGCCGCTCCTCAAGCTCACTGGAATCATGACCACGCCCGATCCGACCTACACGCTGGCGGTTTTTCTCGATTTGGAAAACATCGCCCTCGGTGCGCAAGACGCGCACTTCCCCCAGTTCGACATCGGCAAGGTCTTCGAACGCCTGCTCATCAAGGGCAACATCGTCGTCAAAAAAGCCTACTGCGATTTCGCCCGCTACGAAGCCTTCAAACGCCCGCTTCACGAAGCCGCCTTCGAACTCATCGAGATTCCCCACGTCCGCCAGTCCGGGAAAAACTCCGCCGACATCCGCATGGTCGTCGATGCCCTCGACCTCTGCTACACCAACGAACACGTGGACGCCTTCGCCATCATCAGCGGCGACTCCGATTTCTCCCCGCTCGTCAGCAAGCTCCGCGAAAACGGCAAGACCGTCATCGGCGTAGGCGTTAAAAACTCCACCTCCGACCTCTTCATCGCCAACTGCGACGAGTTCATCTATTACGACGACCTCGTCCGCGCCAACCCGCCCAAAGCCCGTCCAAACAGCGCGACTGCGCCCGCCACCACCCCCAAGGCCGCCAAACCCGAGGCCAAGCGCCCCGATCCCGCCAAAGCCCTCGCGCTCGTCATGGCCACCGTCAACGCCCTCATCGACGAACGCGGTGCCGATGAATCCATCTGGGCTTCTATGGTGAAACAGGCCATCAAACGCCAAAACCCCGGCTTCAACGAGCGCGCCTACGGTTTCAGCGCCTTCACCGACCTCCTCCGCGAAGGCCAGAAACGCGGCCTCCTGAAACTCGAGGAAAAAGCCGGCAACAACTGGCAAGTCCGCCTCCCCGAATAATCCAAAAAAAGAGAACGGCCCTCACGGTCCGTTCAAATCCCCTGCACCGGCGCGAACCGTTATCGCCCGGGATCATTCCCCCATCTGCCGCGCCCCGGGGATTTACCGCTTGTCCGCGTCTCCCCCGCTCGGCACAACCAAGCCCCGTGCCCGCTCCACAAAGCATCCCCGCCGCCGAGATTCACGCCGCCATCGAACGGCTCTCCCAGGCCATTGCCCACCGCCACGGCCCCCGTGGCAAAATCCTCCTCCTCGGCATCGCCAACGGCGGCATCATCCTGGCCGACCGCCTGCTCGCCCGACTCTCAGCTCTAGCCTCTCAGCTCTCAGCTAAATCCGGCACCCTCGACATCTCCTTCCACCGCGACGACATCGGCCGCCATCCCATTCCCAAGGAGTTCTCGCCCACCCTCATCCCCGTCGATGTGACCGGCGCCACCGTCATTCTCGTGGACGACGTCCTCTTCTCCGGCCGCACCGTCAAAGCCGCCCTCAACGAACTCTTCGACCACGGCCGCCCCGAAAAAGTCGAACTCGCCATCCTCGTTGACCGCGGCTTCCGCAAGCTCCCCGTCGCCGCCGACTACACCGGCCTCACCCTGGAAATCCCCGCGACCGCCAAAGTCATCGTAAAGCTCGATCCTACCAAGCCCGCCCAAGACACCATCGCCGTCGTCCCCTCCGGCAAATCCTGAATCTCAAATCGGCCCTCATAAATTCCCATGCCCTGGACCCGCCGCCATCTCCTCACCCTTGAGGAACTCTCCGTTCACGAGATCGACCAGATCCACGCCACCGCCACCGCGTTTAAAAA
>JAHFTG010000373.1 GCA_023269455.1 Opitutaceae bacterium
ACATCGGCGATCTGCTGGCGTTGGGCTGGGTCGAGTTCGCGGTCGAGTCGGGCGAGGCGCGCGGCGAGGGTCGTCAACGTGTCTTCGTCGCGTCCGCCGGGGAAGATCACGCGCTGGAGCAGTGTTTTTAACGGGACGGTGGGCTGGCGGTCGAGGGGGCGGGACTCGGTCTTGTCGCTTTCGCAGACGCCGACGGCATCGACGAGGACGAAGTGGGTTTTGGCGCGGGCATCTTCGCCGGAGACGGATTGGAGGTCGGTGGGCGTGAGGACGCGGGTGCCGCGGCCTTTCATCTGCTCAAAGTAAACGCGGCTGCGGACGTCGCGGAGGAAGATGAGGACTTCGAGCGGTTTGATGTCCGTGCCGGTGGCAATCATGTCCACGGTCACGGCGATGCGGAGCGAGGGGGAAAGACAGAACTCTTTAATCAGTTCCTTGGACTTGGCGGGCTTGCCGGTGACGGGGTGCTTGGCCGCGTAGGTGATCTTTTTGCAGAAGTCATTGCCGCGTCCGAAGACCTCGCGGCAGAGGTGGACGATGTCCTCGGCGTGGGAGTCGTCCTTGGCGAAGATAAGGGTTTTCGGGACGAGGGTGCGTCCGGGGAAGAGTTCCACGGGGAGGACGTCGCGGTAGGTGCTCAGGACAGTGCGGATCTGATCGGGCACGACGACGGAGCGGTCGATGTCGGCGGGCGTGTAATCGAGGTCGTCGGCGAGAACGGCGGAACGCTGGGCGCGGGAGGCCTTGCTGCGGTGGTCGATGAGAAAACCTTTCTCGACCTTGCCGCCCTGCTCGGTGACGCGGGTTTTTATCCGGTAAACGTCGTAGCCGACATTGACGCCATCGGCGACGGCGCGCTCGTGGTTGTATTCGGCGACGCGGTTTTGGTGGAAATAGGCGATGGTCTGCGGCGCGGGCGTGGCGGTGAGGCCGACGAGGAAGCTGTCGAAGTATTCGAGCACCTGACGCCAGAGGTTGTAGATCGAGCGGTGGCACTCGTCGGTGACGATGAAGTCGAACTTCTCGATGGGGACGGCGGGATTGTAGGCGACGTCGCGGGTGCGGGTGACGCCGAGGGCGGAGGCGAGTTCGGCGCCGGAGAGGTCGTCGGCTCCCTCGGCGAGGTCTTCGCCGCGCAGGATGGAGTAGAGCCGCTGGATGGTGCAGATGGTGACGCGGCAGACGTCGTCGATGTGCGGCGAGGTGAGGTGCTGGACGTTGTAGAGTTCGGTGAAGAGGCGGCCGGTGTCGGGCGTGCGGAAGCGGGCGAACTCGTCGCGGGCCTGTTCGCCGAGATTGGCGCGGTCCACGAGGAAGAGGACGCGACGGGCACCGGCGTATTTGATCAGGCGATAGGTGAAGGCGCAGGCCGTGTAGGTCTTACCCGCGCCGGTCGCCATGTGGATGAGCGAGCGGGGGCGGTTTTCGGCGAAGGATTTTTCGAGGCCGGTGATGGCTTCGACCTGGCAGTCGCGCATGCCGGTGGTGACAAGCGGGTGGGCGGTGGGCAGGGCGACGAGGCGGGCGCGGAGGGTGTCCGCTTCGGCGTGCCAGGCGGCGAGCGTCTCGGGGCGGTGAAAAGAGAAGACGCGGCGCGAGCGCGGGGCAGGGTCGCGGGTGTCGCGGAAGAAGGTTTCGACGCCGGTGGACTCGTAGGCGAAGGGGAGCGAACCAGTGAGGCCGGCGGCGAGAAAGTCGGGCAGGCTGGAGGCGTAGCGGGCGGATTGCTCGGCGACGGCGGAGAGGGTGGTGCCTTCTTTCTTGGCCTCGATCACGCCGAGTGCGTGGCGGTCAACAAGGAGCAGGTAGTCGCAGGGGCCGGTCTTGAGCGGGACTTCGCGGAGGGCGATGCCGCGACCGGCGGAGAAATCGACGGCCTTGTAGTCCTGAATGATCCAGCCGGCCGCGACGAGTTGAGCGTCGATCTGTTGGCGGGCGAGGGCTTCGGGGGTGAGCGGCATGCTGGGACTCCGAAGGTTTTGAAGCCCGCAAACGGCTAGCGCAACGATGGTTTCTGGAAAGGAGGGGATTTTAAAGTAGCGACTAGTGAGTAGCGGGTAGTGAGTAGTCGGAAAGGGATTCGAGCTATTAACGGGAGCTGTTAGCTGTGAGCTTGGAGCTAATCGCCCCGTTGGCGGATTTCATGGGTGGTTAACAACTCGGATCCAAACTCGGAGTTTAGACAGGATTAACAAGATGGTCGGGATATCGATCTGCGATCCTTGGGGATTTATCCACTGCCGCATCCTGTCATACTGTCCTCTTTTCCGTCTCCGTCCGCCGCCGTGCTCACTCGCTGGAGTCATTGGCGGGAAAAGGCTCAAGCCGAGGCGGGATCGAGCCGTAATCAGGGGAGCACCCCGATCTGCATCGATGCAGGTGGGCGGCCCTCTTTCGCATGACTTCACTTCCGCGCCGACACGCCGACGCCTTGCCGCGTCGTTGGTTTGAGCATGCCCGTGCGCGTGCGAGGCGGTTG
>JAHFTG010000090.1 GCA_023269455.1 Opitutaceae bacterium
TCACCGCGTCGATGCGCTCATCGTAGAACTTCGCATCATCCACCGGCTGGCCGTAGAGCGCGTTCAAACCGGCGTGCATCGCCCGGGCCGCGTTGGTTTGCAGCCCCATGCGGCGACCGGCCTTCAGGCGCACCTGGCAGCGCCGCAATTCTTCGGCGGTGACTTCACCGGCCTGGACGCGGGCGATCTCGGCATCGATCTCCGCAAGCACGGCGTCGGCCGTGGCCGGAGCGGTCCCTGCGTAAAAAGTAAACATGCCTGCGTCGATGCCCGTCACGCGGCTGGAGCGCACGAAATACGCCAGCCCTTTCTCCTCGCGCACGCGCTCGAAGAGTCGCGACGACATACCGCTGAACAACTCATCGGCCACTTCGCCCGTGTAGAAATCCGCGCTCAACAGCCCCGGTCCCGGGAACGACTGGAACACGACGGCCTGCTCGCGCGGCTGGTGTTCGACAAAATTGCCGACCTCGGCAGGCGAGGAAAACACTGCGGTGCGCACGGGTGACTTGCCCTTGGGCAGACGCGCCAGAAATGCCTTCAGCTTCGGGAGCAGGCTGCGCGGCTCAAAATCACCCGTGACGACCAGCACGGCGTTGCCCGCCACGCCGAGGCGTTTCCACAACGCGGCGAGGTCGGCGGGTTGCAACGTGTTCAGTCCTTCGATCGTGCCTTGCACATCGATCGCGAGCGGATGAGCCCCGAAGAACTTTCGGCGCACGAGCTTGCGCCCCACTGTGACGACATCGTCGGCGTCTTGTTGCAACGCCGCGATCTGGGCTTCGCGCTCGATGGTGAAACTCGACTTGTTAAAAGCGGGCGCAAGCACGGCGTCCCCCAGCAATGCGAGCGCGCGGTCCGCGTCGCCCGGCAACACCTCGACGGCGAGCCCGAAGCTGTTGTTGCCCGAAAACGGATAGAATGATCCGCCCACTTCCTCAATGCTCTGCGCCACGGCGGCGGCGGTGCGCTTTTTCGTGTCGCGCGTGAGCAGCGTGGCCAGCAGGGACGTGGCTCCGCGTTGAGTGGATGGCTCGTGCAGCGGGCCGCCCTCGAGCAGCAGGCGAATGTGGAGATTCGGCAGGCGCGGGTCGGGCTGCAGAAGAAGCCGCGCGCCATTCGGGAGCGTGTGAAGCGCGAAGGCGTTGACGGAGGCTTCCGCTTTCGAGGTGGTCTTCGCGGAGACCGGAGCGAGCTTCGGATTGAGCGAAATCTCGGTGAGGCGCGCGGGCACGAGATACGTTTTCAGCACGCGGCACAGGCTGGCGCTCGTCACGCGGGCGAGCTGCTGGAAATAGGTTTTGCTGAAATCGAGATCGCCCACGACGACCTCGGCGATGCCGAGACGCGAGGCCTGGCCGGACATGGTCTTGCGGGTGTTGATCTCGCCGACGACGACTTGGCGCAGGGCCTTGCGGAGTTGCGCAGGCGTAAACCCGCGTGCAGCCACGCGGGCGAGTTCGCGGTGAATCTCGGCGACGGCCGCCTCCCGCTTGGCAGGCTCGCTGGTGAAGGAAACGTAGAAGAGGCCCGCGCTGCCGGGATTCCAGCAACTCGCATCGATGGAGTGGACGAGACGTTTTTTTTCGCGGAGCGCCTGCCAGAGCACCGAACTGTCGCCATTGCCGAGGAGCGTGCCGAGCAGGTCGAGCGCAGGCGCGTCGGCATGAGTCAGACCGGGAATCTGCCAGGCGAGACCGGCGCGGGTGAGTTCGACATCCTCGTGGCGATGAAGAACGCGCGGCGCGAGTTGCACGGGTTCATCCGGCACGAGCACGGGGGCGAGGCGGGCACGCGGGGCGGAGCCAAAATGTTGCTCGACGAGCGCGCGCACGGCGTCGATCTCCACATTGCCCGCGACCACGACCACGAGATTGTTGGGCACGTAACGCGCCTGATAATAGGCGACCAAGTCTTCGCGGGTCACTCCCGAGAAGACGTCCCGATAACCGATGACCGGATGCCGGTAGGGATGCTGCCGGAAAGCCGTGTCGAACAGCGTCTCGCCCAGGCGATGATCAGGATCGTCCTGCCCCATCGCGATCTCGCGCAAGATCACGTCCTTCTCCCTCGCCACCTCGTCGGCCGGCAGCGTGGAGTGCAGCACCGCATCGGCGAGGATATCGACCGCCACGCCCACGTGTTCGGACGGCAGATCGATGTAGTAAACGGTGCGGTCAAAGGTGGTGTAGGCGTTGATGTTGCCGCCGTGGGCCTGGACCGTAGTGGAAATCTCGCGACCGGCACGACGGGTCGTGCCCTTGAAAAGCATGTGTTCCAGATAGTGCGAAAGCCCGGCCCCGAGCAGCGAACCTTCATGGATGCTCCCCGTCTTGACCCACACCTGCACGGACGCCACGGGCGCCGACGCATCGCGCTGCACGAGCAGGACGAGGCCGTTGGCGAGCACCACGCGCTCCGGCGACTGGCGCCAAAAAGATTCCAGAAGTCGCAGGTCGGAAGCGGCGGACGAAACGGCGGATTTAGGCATGAAGTAAACGATAGTCAGCTGGCACCGGACGGAACCGCAAGCGGCGATCCCGGCACCGGCGGGCGCACCCCGGAGTTCACCGCGAATCGATCCGAGCGGTTTGCGGGAACCCTGGTTTGCGGGGATTCTGCGGCAAAAACGGTTTCACAAACGCTTCCTCAAACGTGTAAACTTCCGTGAAGTCCTCGCGTTTGTCCTGATCGGTTTTGCTGAAAACATTATATTCGATCAGGTTGAAAACCATGTCGCCGAAGTCGCTGCAACGACGCACGCCCCACGAGCCAAGCACGGTCATCGTCAAGGGGCCAAACTGGTCCAGCGCATAGGCCCGCAGACCCATGAGCAGCTCCGCTCCGCTGATATGCAAAGAACTCTTGGCGCGCTCGGTGTCCTTCTTTTTGAGCTCCTTGACGGCGTGATCGAGCCCTTCGCGCAGGAACGAATACGCCTTACGGTCGTAACGCGGGTCTTCTTTGCAAATGAGGCCGATAATCTCGTTGAAATCCAAGTCCTGCATGGAGAGTAGAGGGAAATGTGCAGACCGCTCGCCCAGGTGCAACCCGCAAGCTTCACCCCAATAAATTGAGCCTAGAACCACCAATATGTAAAAATAACGTAAAGCATATTGCTGTTTTTACATTTCCTCTTTCAATTCTGTGACAATTAGGTGAACTGAGGGTTACCACTACTCGTTAACATCATGATCGCATCCACTCAAACAAATCATCCGCTGGCCGATTCCACCACCACGGCAGCTTCCTTGGATCAATCGCTGGATCAAGCTTGCGCCCGTTTGAAGGCCGCCGGACTCCGCATCACGCAGCCGCGCATCGCCATTCTCACCGCCCTTTTCGGTCAGTCCCAGCCCATCACGATCGAGCAAATTCACGAAAAGCTGAACAGCCGCTCGTGCGATCTCGTCACCGTTTATCGCTGCCTGGCCGCCTTTGAGGAACTCGGCCTCGTGCGCCGCTCCTATTTCCACAACGGCACCAGCCTGTATCAGATCCAGATGGGCACGGAGCTCGTTTACCATGTCGTCAGCAAGAACGACAACACCGTGACGGCCCTCTCTCCCGAGCTGACCGTCGAACTGCGCGCCGTCATCCAAAAAATCGAGGACTCGCTCAAGGCCGCCGGTTATACCGACATTTCCCACATGGCCGAATTCTTTGCCTCCGCTCCCAGCGCTGTCCGCCAAGGCGTCGCCGCCAAGGTCTGACCCGTTGCTTATTTTAAAAATCAAAGCCGCAGCTTAACCGCTGCGGCTTTTTCATGGTCGCAAATCAAATCTGGCTCAGCCCGACGGGAATTTACGAGATAGCCAGGAGCCTGCGGAGGGTTTCGTCCACGAGCTTGGGGTTGGCCTTGCCCTTCGACGCTTTCATGATCGGGCCCTTGAGGCCGTTGATCGCGGATTCTTTGCCAGCTTTGAACTCGGCGACGGACTTGGCGTTGGCAGCGATGGCTTCGCGGCACCAGCCTTCGAGTTCGGCGGTATCGGTCGGCGCGGCGGCGAGGCCTTTCTTTGCCACGATGGCAGCGGGCGATTCGCCCGTGGCAGCCATATCGATGAAGACTTCCTTGGCGGTGTTGTTGAGCAACGTGCCAGCGTCGATGAGTTTAACGAGTTCGGCGATGTGGGCAGGGCGGATTTTGGAAGCGGCGAGGTCGAGCTTGGCGGCACCGAGTTCGCGCTGGAGATCGTTAACGATCCAGTTGCCCACGGCCTGGGCTTTGCCGGGACCGGCAAGTTTCGCAGCTTCTTCAAAATAGTCGGCCAACGCACGATCCCATACGAGGACGGACGTAAGCGTATAGGGTAGTTGGTAATCGTTTTGGAAGCGGGTCTGCTTCGCGAAGGGCAGCTCGGGACATTCGGCCTGGATGCCGGCCTTCCACGCAGCATCCACCTTGACGGGCATGAGATCGGGATCGGGGAAATAACGGTAGTCGTGCGCCATTTCCTTCGAGCGAAGCGACTGGGAGACGCCGGCTTCGCCGTCGTAGTCGCGCGTTTCTTGCACGATAGTGCCGCCAGCCTGGGTCACGGCGAGCTGGCGCTGGATTTCGTGGGCGATGCCGTCGCGCACGTAGGAGATCGAGTTGAGATTTTTCAACTCAACCTTGGTCCCGAGCTTGGTCTCGCCGACGGGGCGGATGGAGATGTTGGCGTCGCAACGGAGCTGGCCTTTCTCCATGTCGCAGTCGGAGATGCCGCCGTAGATCATGGTCGCGCGGAGCGACGTGAGATAGGCGTAGGCTTCCTCGGCGGATTTAATGACCGGCTCGGAAACGATCTCCATGAGCGGCGTGCCCGCGCGGTTATAGTCCACGAGCGAATCGAAGGCCTCGTGGTTGAGCTTGCCCACATCTTCTTCGAGGTGAATGCGGGTGAGCGCGATGGATTTGTGTTCGCCCTGAATGTTGCGGGCGGCGCCGGGAAGTTCGATTTCGACGGAGCCGTTGAGGCAGATCGGCTGGTCGAACTGGGAGATTTGGTAGTTTTTCGTCGAGTCGGGGTAGAAGTAGTTTTTGCGGTCCCACTTGCAGACGGGCGCAATATCGCAGCCGAGAAGGAGGCCGGCCTTGATGATGGCGTCGAGCGCGGCCTTGTTCATCACGGGGAGAACGCCGGGGAGCGCGAGGACGACGGGATCGGTGAGCGTGTTCGCGGGATGCCCGTAGCCGGCGGCCACGCGGGTGAACATCTTGGACTTGGTCTTGATCTGGACGTGAACCTCAAGACCGATGACGGCTTCGTATTTCATGAAGAAAAGTAGCGAGTAGTGAGTAGAAAACAGCAGAGAGGAGGATCGGAGGTTTGGTATGCTCGCTACTCACTACCCGCTACTCGTTACTTCACAGGTTTGGGGTTCGCTTGGCCCAGTCGTGGGCGGAATCGTAGGCATTGGCGATGGCGAGGAGGTCAGCCTCCTTGAACGGCTGACCGATCAGTTGCATCCCGATCGGTAATCCGCCCGACGAAAACCCACACGGCACGCTAATACCCGGGAGACCTGCCAGGTTCACGCCGATGGTATAAACATCGCACAGATACATCGCCAACGGGTCGGCCTTCGCGCCGCGCTTGAACGCGGGCGTGGGCGTCGTGGGCGTGATAATCGCGTCCACCTCGTTGTAGGCGTTGAGGAAGTCCTGGCGGATCAACGTGCGCACCTTCTGTGCGCGCAAGTAATACGCGTCGTAGTAACCACTGCTCAGCACGTAGGTGCCGAGAATGATGCGGCGCTTTACCTCGGGGCCGAAACCTTCGGCGCGGGATTTGAAGTAGAGATCGACGATGTCGTTGGCGTCGGCCGAGCGGTGGCCGTAGCGGATGCCGTCGTAGCGGCTCAGGTTGGACGAGCATTCCGCCGTCGCGATGATGTAGTAAACGCCCACGCCATACTCGGTGTGCGGGAGCGACACGGGGCGAATCTCGCAGCCGAGCGATTTGTAGTAATCGATGGCCTTCTGCACGGCGGCGGCGACCTCGGGATCGAGTCCTTCGCCAAAATATTCCTTGGGGATACCGAGTTTCCACGGACCTTTCTTGGTCTTCAAGGCGGCGCGGTAATCGGGGATCTCGGTTTTGAACGAGGTCGAGTCGCGTTCGTCGTGGCCGACGATGGCCTGAAGCAGGATCGCGGCATCTTCCACCGTGCGGGTGAAAGGGCCGATCTGGTCGAGCGACGAGGCGAAGGCGATCAGGCCGAAGCGCGAAACCAGTCCGTAGGTAGGCTTGAGGCCGACGACGTTACAGAGCGCGGCGGGCTGGCGGATGGAGCCGCCGGTATCGGAACCGAGCGTGGCGATGGCTTCGCCGGCCGCGAGCGCGGCGGCGCTGCCCCCCGAGGAACCGCCGGGGACGCAGTCTAGGTTGTAAGGATTGCGCGTGGTGTGAAACGCGGAGTTCTCCGTGGAGGAGCCCATCGCGAATTCGTCGAGGTTCAGCCGTCCCCAGATGACCGCGCCGGCGTTTTTGAGCTTCTGCGTGACGGTCGCATCGTAGGGCGAGACGAAGTTGGCGAGCATCTTGGACGATGCAGTGAGCGGCTGGCCGGTGACGGCGATAACGTCTTTGATGCCAATGGGAATACCATCGAGGGCACCGAGAGATTGGCCGGCGGCGCGACGAGCATCAGACGCAGCGGCTTGAGCGAGGGCGTCGGCGGTATCGTAAGAGTTGAACGCTTTGACGCGCTCATCGACCGTCTGGGTACGAGCGATGACGGCCTGGGTAAGTTCGACCGAAGTGATCGTCTTCGCTTCAAGAAGCGCGGCGAGTTCGGAGATGGGTTTATTGAAGAGTTCGGAGGACATGGCGTGGCTCACTCGACGACTTTGGGGACGACAATCATGTTGTCTCGCTTGGCGGGTGCGTTGCGGAGTGCGTCCTCGACGGAGAGACCGGATTGGGCGACATCTTCAGCCCAGACGTTGTAAACGGGAAACGCGTGCGCGGTCGGCTCGACTCCAGTGACATCGACTTGTTTGAGTTTCTCGATGTTGGTCAGCACGTCGGCCAACTGGGCAGAGAACTTGGCTTTCTCTTCGGGCGTGAGCGCGATACGTGCGAGGTTCGCGATGCGGTCGATGTTGAGGTCTTCGGGGACGGACATGGCTCCTAGATTCGGATTAAACGGTAAGCCAGCGCAAGACATGCCTCTGCCAAAGTGGAGGTAAAAGCGGCTGGCCTCCGGCTGCCCTGACGCCTCATCTTCGCAGGCATGTTTGAGATCACCGGCACAGTTAAAAAAGTCTTCGAGGAGCAAACGTTCGGCAGCGGCTTCAACAAGCGCGAGTTCGTGCTCACCATCGAGGCGGGCAAATTCCCCCAAGACATAAAATTCGAGTGCGTGAAAGACAAGGTCGCCCTCGTCGCCGCCCTCAAGCCCGGCACAAAAGCGAAGGTCTTTTTCGACCTGCGCGGACGCGAATGGAAGGAGAGCTACTTCGTGAACCTCAACGCTTGGAAAATCGAATCGCTCGGCGGCGCCCCCGACGCTCCGGCAGCAGATGAAGATGGCCCGCCGTTATCCGAGCCGGACGGCGAGACGGTGCAGGGCGAAGACGTGCCGTTCTAAAGCGGCCGGATTTCTTACAAAAGATAACGAAGGAAACGAAGACTCCGAACTTCGTTCTCTTCGTTTCCTTTTTTAAAATTCAGTTATTTCCGGATCTGGTAAGACGTAGTCTTTAGCAGCTCGTCTTGGATCTTGGTAAAGACGGCGTTGACCTCGTCGTCGGTGAGCGTGCGGTCGGCGGCGCGGAACACCAATGAGAAGCCGAGGCTCTTGGTGTCTTCGGCCATGCCTTTGCCTTGGTAAACGTCGAAGACGTTCACGGCTTCAAGCGCGAAGGCCGTTCCCGCAGCGGCGCGGGCGACTTTGGTGAGCACCTTCTGGACTTCTGCGGACGTCGTGGATTCGGAAACGATGAGTGCGAGGTCGCGCAACGCGGCGGGTTGGAGACTGAAGGGTTTGTAGCTGCGGCGGTCGGCGTCGGCGGTGACTTTTTCCGAGACGATGGCGAAAAAACCGGCGTAAACTTTGCCCGTAATGCCGAGGGCTTTGAGGTGTGCGAGGCTCACGAGGCCAAAGGTGGACGTCCAGCCGTGCTTGATGTCACCGGCGGTCGCAGCCTGGCCTTCTTGCCAACCAAACGTGGGCGCAGCGACGAGCGCGGTAGGCTGGCGCGAGAGTTCGATACCGGCGGCGGCGGCGATGGTTTCGGTATGGCGCTTGGCGGTGTAGAAATCGGCGGACTCACGGGTGCGCCAAGTGCGTTCGCCGGTTTCTTCGGCGATGATGAAGGCGGCGGCGACGCACTCG
>JAHFTG010000374.1 GCA_023269455.1 Opitutaceae bacterium
CGAGCGTGGATATTTTCTTCTTCTTTTTCTTCCACGAAATCGCGCTCATCCCGACGTTCATCATGGTCGGCATCTGGGGCGGACGCGACCGCAACTACGCCGCGATGAACATGACGATCTATCTCATGCTCGGCGCGATGATCTCGTTCGTCGGCCTGATCGCGATCTACCATCAAAGCGGCGCGGACAGCTTTGATCTCATCACCCTGCGCGAGACGTTGCAGCAGCACGGTATCGCGGCGGGCGCGCAGAAACACATCTACGGCCTGCTCCTTCTTGGGTTTGGCATCCTCGTTTCTCTCTGGCCGTTTCACACGTGGGCGCCTCTCGGCTACGGCGCCGCGCCCAGCTCCGCCGCCATGCTGCACGCCGGCGTCCTTAAAAAATTCGGCCTCTACGGCCTGATCCAGATCGCGCTCCCGCTGCTGCCCCTCGGCGCGGCCGAGTGGGCCCGCCCGCTCGCGTTGCTCGCCGTCTTTGGCAACGTCCTCGTGATCGGCTTCATCACCATGGCGCAGCGCGACCTCAAGCAGATGGTCGGTTACGGCTCGATCATGCACATGGGCTACGCGTTTCTCGGCATCGCGGTCTTCTCGGTCGCCGGCTCGGGCGGCGTGATCATCCTGATGGTCGCGCACGGTTTCTCCGCCGCGTTGTTGTTCCTGCTCTCGACGAGCATCTACCACCGCATGCAGACGTTCGACCTCACCGAAATGGGTGGCCTCGCGCAAAAAGCTCCCGTGCTCGCCGCCCTTTTCGTCACCGCCATCATGGCCAATATCGGGCTGCCCGGTCTGGCCAACTTCTGGGGCGAACTCGCGATCTTCGTCGCCGCGTGGCAATTCTCCCCGGCGCTTACCGTGCTCACGATTTCCGGCGTGGTCATCTCCGCTGTCTTCGGTCTGCGCGCCGCCGCCCGTATCTTCTTCGGCCAGCCCACCGAGGCGTTTGCCAAGGTCGCCGCCGCCAAGCCGACCGTCGATCTCGCCTGGAGCGAAAAACTCCCCGCGCTTATCCTGATCGCCGCGCTCTTCTTCATCGGCTTCTGGCCGCGCTCGATTTCGACTCCGCTCCACGCCGCGCTTGAGGCCATCTACCACCCGGCCCCCGCCGTCCACGCGCCCGCCGTGGTTGCCCAATAACCTGTCACGTCTTCCCGCGATGCCGCCACTGCACCTCGACCTTCTTCAAGCCGCCGCCGACTCCAACCACTGGATGGCGATTTTCCCCGAGCTCGCGCTTGGCTGCCTCGCCCTGCTCCTCCTCGTCCTCGAAATCATCCTCCCCAAAAAAGAGCACGGCATCATCCCTGCCGTGGCCATCGTCGGCCAGATCGGCGTGCTCCTCGGACTGCTGCTCAACTTCCACACCGGCTACGAAGGGCGTGACACGTTTTCCGGCCTGCTGCACCACTCGGCGGGCGGCCAGTTCATGCGCGCATTTTTCCTGCTCGCCTCGATCTTCGTCTGCCTGCTCGGCACCATTTCCCTCGCGAAGCAAAAGATGCCGCGCACCGAGTTCTTCACCATTGTCCTCGTGGTTTCGGCGGCGCTCATGCTGCTCGCTCAGAGCAACAACTTCATCCTCCTCTTCGTCGCGCTGGAGACCGTCACGGTCGGATTCTACATCCTCGTGAGTTACTTCCGCACCAACCCGTTTACCCTCGAAGCCGGTCTTAAATACCTCATCACCGGCGCGCTCAGCTCCGGCCTGCTCCTCTTCGGCATCGTCCTCCTCTACGGCGTGGCGGGCAATCCGACGCTCCCCGGGACCTCCGCTGACTCGATGAACTTCGCCGCGCTGCACGATTTCCTTGCGGCCAATCCCCACAACTTCCTCGCCAGCATCGGCATTGTCCTCGTGCTCTCCGGCGTCGCCTTCAAGATCGGCGCCGTCCCGTTCCAGATTTGGATTCCCGACGTCTATCAAGGCGCGCCCACCCCGGTGATGGCGTTCCTCGCGATCTCCTCGAAGGCCGCCGGTTTCGCGATCCTGCTTACGCTCGTGCAGGGTGCATTTCAACCTTACGCGCATCTCACCGCTGCCGTGCTCACGATCATGGCTGGGGCGACCATTCTCTTCGGTAATCTCGCCGCGCTCACCCAGCACCAGGCCAAGCGCTTCATCGGTCTCTCCGGCGTCAATCACGCCGGCTACCTTTTGGTCGGCGTCGCCGCCCTCACCGTGCTGCCCTCCGCCGAGGCCGGTCAGGCCGTGGGCGCGATCTACTTTTATCTCTTCGCCTACCTGCTCGCGACGTTCTCGGTCATCGGGGTGATGGCGCATCTGGCCGGAGCCGACGACACCGACCAGGAACTCGAACACTACGCCGGTCTCGCCAAGACCCATCCATTCCTCGGCGCCGTGCTCGCCGTCGGTCTCGGCTCGCTTGCCGGCATCCCGCCGCTCGCCGGATTCATGGGCAAACTTTTCATCTTCGTCGCCGCCTTCAAGGCGGGCCTCTACGGACTG
>JAHFTG010000375.1 GCA_023269455.1 Opitutaceae bacterium
ACGGCGTGCTAGATTTCGCCGGGTCTGCCGCGACGCTCGCCGCGCGTATCAACGGTCTTTTTCCCTGGCCGGCGTGCAGCGTGGAGATCGCCGGCCAGCCCGTAAAAATCGGCCTTGCGGATACCGCCGACGGATCGGGCGCGCCGGGCGAAGTGCTCGGCGCCGATGACCAAGGCCTGCGCGTGGCGACGGGCGCGGGCGTCGTGCGTTTCCTGCGCCTTCAGCGCCCCGGTGGAAAAATGCTGACCGCCGGTGAATTCTTGCGCGGTTTCCCGATCACGGCGGGCACTCGGCTGACGTCGCGGCCCATGCCGGGGTTGCTCACGGCTTAACCGCCAGAAGCTCCGTCACCCAGCGGCGATGCGGACCGGACAGCGTCAGCGTGTCGATCTCCGCTACGGCGACCCACACCAAGCCTTCGGCGAGTCGTCCGCGCGGGGCGGGCGCACGATGAATCGACTCGGTGATGGCGAAGCGCGTGATGCCGCGTTTTTTCTTGGCGACGAGCGTGGTTTTATCGAAGGCCGTCGCTTCCAATCCGAGGTGTTCGGCGGTGGGCAACTCGTGGAGATTGGCGAGGCGCTTGGCACTCACAGCCGTGCGATGAAGCAGGAGTTTTTCCTCGCGCACGCACCAGACGCGAGTGACGGCGCGTTGCTCGATGATCTTCGGCGCGAGCACGGGAAACGCCTCCGGCTCGCCGCGTTTCGCCCCCGTGCAAAACGCGAGCACCGGACAGATCGTGCAGAGCGGATTCTGGCGATGGCACACGGTCGCGCCGAGTTCCATCATCGCCTGGTTGTGGTCGCCGGGATTTTCCGGGTTGAGCACGGCATTCGCGAGGGGAGTTAGAACTTTGACCGCGCTCGTGCTGTCCTTGAACGGCGTGGCGTCGGCGGTGAGCCGCGTGAGCACGCGCACGACGTTGCCATCAACAACCGCCGTCTGTGTGCCGAACGAGATGCTCGTGATGGCCGCTGCGGTGTAAGGTCCGATCCCGGGTAATTCTTGCCAACCCGCCGGAGTATCGGGTGGCGCGGGCATGGCGGCGACGGCCTTGGCGAGTTTGTGGAGATTGCGGGCGCGCGAATAGTAGCCGAGCCCCTCCCAGAGTTTCAGGACGCGATCTTCGGAGGCGGCGGCGAGGGTTTTGAAATCGGGGAATTCCTTCTGCCAGCGGGCGAAGTAGGGCAGGACGGTTTTTACCTGCGTCTGCTGGAGCATGAGCTCGCTCACCACCGTCTTGTAGAGCGATGGCGACGTGCGCCACGGCAACGCGCGCTGGTGCGTGCGATACCACGCGAGCAAGGCGTGTTGAAAGGCGGTCTTTTGGACGATGAGCGGAGCAGTGGCCACGGAAGGCACAGAAGGCGCAAAAAACGGAATGAAGCCAATGCAGATTCCTTTTGTGCTTTCGGCGGTTTTTGTGGCCAATGGCTCCATGCCGAAAAAGCCGGACGACGACTCCGACCAACCCAAGAAGCTCAGCATCTACACCCTCAAGCTCGACGACAGCCAGATGGAGGCCTTGCATGCGGTGTGCAAGGCGCGCCACTGGGAACCGTTCGAGGTCGCCTACACGCGCTTCGCCTACAAGGCCGAATCGGCCAAGATCAATCTCTCCGCCTACACCAGCGGCAAGCTCGTCATCGCCGGAAAAGGCACCGAGGACTTCGTGCGCGACGTGCTGGAACCCGAGGTAACCAAGACCGCCAAACTCGGCTACGACGAGGTGCTGCATCCCGACTGGTTCGAGGATCACGCCGGCCTCGACGAGAGCGGCAAGGGAGACTTTTTCGGACCGTTAATCGCGGCGACCGTGATCGGCCAGAAATCCATGATCGAGGCGTGGCGCAAGGCAGGCGCGCAGGACTCAAAGAAGATGTCCGAGGCGAAGATCATCGAACTCGACCACATCATCCGCAACACGCACGGCGTCGTGGTAAAAGTATGTTTCTGCGGGATGCCGAAATACAACGAGCTCATGGCCCGCCCTCGCGCCAACTTGAATCTGCTGCTTGCTTGGCAGCATGCCACCGCGCTTTCGCAGGCGCTCGCTGAAAAGCACGTCAAATGGGGACTGCTCGACCAGTTCACCGAGCAACCGCTCGTTCAGCGCGAGCTCGCAAAAAAGAAAGTGGAAAACTTTGAGCTGCGCATGCGCACCAAGGCCGAGTCCGATCCGGTCGTCGCGGCCGCCTCCATCGTCGCCCGTGCCGAGTTCGTGCGTCAGATGCACCAGCTCTCGAAGCAGTTTGGCGAAAAACTTCAGAAGGGCGCAGGCTCGTTGGTGCGGGCGCAGGCCCACGACATCATTCGCAAGCTCGGTGTCCACGCGCTTAAGGATTACGCCAAGCTCCATTTTCGCACCGCCTATGAGGTGGTCAAAGAGGCGGGTAAACTCGACGAACTGCCACTGCCCGAGCCGAAGGAACGTTTCGGCTTTGGGCGCGACTGATTTTTATCGTTCG
>JAHFTG010000003.1:0-10728 GCA_023269455.1 Opitutaceae bacterium
TCGACCGCGCCGCTGAATTACGGCGAAGGCTTGGTCATGCGTATCCTCGACAAGCAGAAGTCCACGCTGCCCATGACCGCGCTGGGTTTCTCGGAGGAAAATCTGGCCAAGTATCGCGCCGTCATCACGCAGCCCTACGGCATGATCCTGCACTGCGGCCCGACCGGCTCCGGCAAGTCGATGACGCTCTATTCCGCGCTCAACGAGATCAATTCGCCCGAACTCGTCATCCGCACTGCCGAAGACCCGATCGAATACACCCTTGCCGGCATCAATCAGATGCAGATGCACCGGCAGATCGGGCTGACGTTTGCCAGCGCGTTGCGCTCCTTTCTCCGTCAAGATCCCGACATCATTCTGGTGGGCGAAATTCGAGACAAGGAAACCGCCAACATCGCCGTCGAGGCGGCGCTCACTGGCCACTTGCTCATCTCCACGCTGCACACCAACGACGCGCCCAGCACCGTCGCCCGTCTCACGGACATGGGCGTGGAACCCTTCATGATTTCGTCGTCGCTGCTCTGCGTCTGCGCCCAGCGCCTCATGCGCCGCGTGTGCAAGCAGTGCAGGCAGACCGTCGATCCCACTCCGCGCGAAAAAGACATCTTGGAAAAAGCCATCGGCTGGAGCGGCCAGATTCCCCGGGCCAATCCCAAGGGCTGTCCCAAGTGCAGCAGTTCCGGTTACAAGGGACGCGTGGGTATCCACGAACTCATGGTCACCAACGAGGAGCTGATCGAAGGCATCAACAAAGGCATGGAGACCTCCGAGCTCAAAAAAATCGCCATGCGCGGCGGGATGAAAACCCTCCATCAAGATTCCCTGCTTAAGGTGAAGGAAGGTTTCACGACGATGGAAGAAGCCATCTCCACCGTGCCGCCCGATCTGTGAGCCTTGTTTTAATTTTTATGAAACGACTGCCCCTTTTGTTGTGTATCGCCGTCGCCCTGCTGGGTGGTTGCAAAGGCAAGCCCAAGGTCATTTCCGACACGGACAAGCTGAAGGCGGAAAACTTTGTCAGCGAAGCGCAGTTCTCCATGCAGATCCGCGAGTATTCGCGGGCGGAGGAACTCTTCCAGAAAGCCATCGCCGTGCGTGAGGATTACCCCGAATACTGGGTCGCCCTCGGCATGGCCCGCCGCCGTCAGGACAACAAAGACGGCGCGCGCGCGGCCTACAAAAAAGCCATCGATCTGATCGAGGACCGCTATGATCAGGAGAAGGACGAAAAAGATCTCGGGCAGGAAGCCTGGGTGCTGGCGCTGCTCGGCCGCACGGACGACGCGGTCCAGTTTCTCCAGAAGAAACTCAAGGAACACCCCGACAGCGACTACCTCAAGAAAATGGCCGATCCTCGCGGATTACCCCACACTTTCCAGACGGACGAGTTCAAGGAACTGGCGCTTTAAGCCGCAGGCACGGTTTCAGGAGCCGATGGTTTGGCCGGGCCGCGTTGCGCCATGGCGAGCGTCATGGCGCTGATTTCCGTGGCGATTTTCCCCAGTTGCAGGCGGATGAGTTCGTGTCGTTCGCTCGTGGAGCGGGCTTCGAGTTGGTCCAACGCGGCCAAGTGTGTCGTCAGATCGTCGGGCGTGAGCGTTTCGGTTTCGACTGCGCGGGCGAGGGCTTCGATGGTTTCACCGGTTTTCTCCGCGACGAGGCCGAGGTGAGTGGCGTCGAGGCGTTCGCCGCTCTTGATGTTCGTCATCAGGACGGTGATGGCGCGGGTGATGCGGGTGTTGGAGTGGACGAGGGCGGTGGCGAGTTCGACGTTGCTGCGCTGGCCGGAGGGATCGCCCGCCATGCGTTGCAAGGATGCGGCGGCGTTGCTGTTGGCGGTTTCGGTGACGCGCTTGATGTGCACGCCTTTGCCGTCGAACGCGGTGCCGTCGAAAAAACGCCCGGCCACGGCTTCAAGATAAACGCGGTTGGCGCGGATCGCCGCAGCCATCGTCGCGGGGAAGCGCTGGCGTTCCCATGTTGGCCAAAAAAAGAGCGCACCCAGGAGCGCGAGCGCGCCTCCGCCGAGGCTGCACAGCAGGCGGTCGATGGTGAAGTCCAGGTGGACGGTCGAGGCGGTTTCCGTGAAGAGCACGATCATCAACGTGATGAAAAAAACGGCGAGGCCGTAGCGTTGTTTCTGGTGATAGGCGAAGCCGAAGACGGCGGCGGCGATGAGCACGTCGAGCAAAGGCAATGGCATCCGCACCCAAAGAAACGCGCTGGCGAGCAGGCTGCCCGCGACCGTGCCGAGGATGCGTTGGCCGGCGCGTTTGCGGGTGGAGCCGTAGTCGGGCTGGAGCACGACGATGATGGTGAACGCGATCCAGTAGCCGCGCGGAATGTCGAAGCTCTTGTAGATCGCGATGCCCAGCATGGTGAGCACGGTCATGCGCAACGTGTGCCGCACGAGCACGGGGTCAAGGTGGTGTGCGGGGTTGATCCACGATGTCAGTGAGCGCAGTGAAATGGAACTGAGATCAGGCAGCCGGAGGGGAAAGCCCGTGTGGGCGTTGCCGCGATCCACGGTTTCCTTCAGGGCTTTTTCGATGGCGATGAGATGGTCGCCGATCTGGCGGAGGATTTCCCGGGCCATCGCGGTCTCGGCCGAATCGGCCTGAAGCGAATCGAGGTGCCCGGAGAGCACGCGCACCAAGCCCGCGCAGCGCCGGAGGCGCACGTCGGAGACGGCGAAGTTTTCAGGGCGATGGGTGATCGTCGTGATGGCGACCGACCGGGTGAGGTTGGTCAACGCGAGCAACAGCGAGTCGAGGGGCGCGGTGAGGCGGGGGAAATCGGGATGCGTCGCAAGACTTTCCAGCGAGGCGCTCAGGGCGACGGCGCGCGTGCCGAGGCGGGCTCCCGCGAGGTGCAACTCTTGAAGATGAGTGACAAGCCGGGCGCTGCGTCCGCCTTCCGCCGCAGCCAAAACGGTGTAAGTTCGATCCAGGGTTTGGCGCAGTTCGAGTTCTCGCCCGGAGGTGTTTTTTGTGTGGGTGGGCTCGGCGGGGGTTAAGTCCGAGCGTATGGCGGCGAACAGTTCGGAGACGGCGATCCAGCTTTCCGCCACGGCGTGTCGCAGGGCGTGCTGCGGGCGAAAGGGCCAGAGCATCGCCTGCAAGGCGATGCCCCACGACGCGCCGACGAGCGTGTAGGCGGCGTGTTGCCATACGGGTTCCTGACCCACGGGAAGGGCGAGGGAGACGATGAACAGCAGGGCCGAGGCAACGCCAAGTCCGGGGCCGTAGTCCCAGCTCAGATGACGCCAGAGGCCGGACAGCAGCGCGAGTGCGCCGATGGCGAGCACGGCGGTGATCGTATGGGGACCAGAGAGGGAGCCCAGAAGCGTCGTCCCGGTGATGATCGCGGAGATCAGTAGAAGGATCACCAATCGGAACCGATAGGTGCCGCGCACATCGGTGAGAGTCACGACTTGTGCGGCCATCGCCGCGAAATACACGTCGGACGTGGCTCCGATGATCTGAAAGATCACCAGCGGGACGACGAAGGCGATGGTGCCGCGCAGCGCGCGGGTGAGCTCGGGGTTGAGCGATTCGCGCTGGAGCAATTTTTCTGTCTCGGCGGGGAGCCGCGCCGTGTTCATCGGGCGGCAGTGTCACCGAGGTCCGGCAGTGGGGTCACGCTTTTAAGCTCAAGCATACACGCCGCCGCCGAGGAGGCGTTCGCCGTCGTGCAGCGCTAGGATTTGCCCGGCGGCGAGTCCGCGTTGTGGCTGTTGAAAGCGGATGAGTGCGGTGTCGCCGCTCGTGACATCGGGGATGAATTCGAGGGCCACCCGCGGATCGCGGTAGCGCACGCGGCCTTCGAGCGTGCGCGAGGTGGTGACGGGCGTGGCGTTCCACTGGAGTGAGTGGATGCGCACCTCGGTTTGAAAAAGGCCGGGCGCACCGGGCTGGTCGAAGGCGACGAGGAGGGCGTTGTCCCCGGGGCGTTTGCCAACGACGACGTAGGCGAGGTTGTCGGTGTTGGATGGCACGCCGATGCCTTTGCGCTGGCCGAGCGTGAAGTAGTGCAGCCCGTGGTGGCGGCCGAGTTCCTTGTTGTCGGTCGCGCGCACGATGGGGCCGGGCTGGTCGGGCACGTATTGGCGGAGGAAGTCCTGCATCTTCACTTCGCCGATGAAGCAGATGCCCTGGCTGTCTTTTTTTTGCGCGGTGGGGAGGCCGGCTTCGGCGGCGAGGCGGCGCAGTTCGGGCTTGGGCAGGTGGCCGATGGGGAAGCGGGCGTCGGCGAGTTGTTCTTGGGAGAGCAGCGCGAGGAAGTAGGACTGGTCCTTGTTTTTATCGGCGCCTTCGATGAGCGCGAAGCGGCCGTCGGCGAGCGTCTCGCGGCGCGCGTAGTGGCCGGTGGCGACGGAGCCGAAGCCGTGGTCGCGCGCCCAGGCGCGAAAGACCCCGAACTTGATCTCGCGGTTGCACATGATGTCGGGGTTCGGCGTGAGGCCGCGCCGGTAGCCGTCGAGCAGGTAGGCGACCACGCGTTCGCGATAATCCTGCATGAGGTTGACGACGCGGAACTCGATGCCGAGCCGGTCGCAGACCGCGCGCGCGTCCTCGATGTCCTGCTGCCACGGGCAGTGGCCGATCACGTTGTCCTCGTTGATCCAGTTCTTCATGTAGGCGCCCACGAGGTCGTGGCCTTGCTGCTTGAGCACGAGCGCGGCGACGGAGCTGTCCACTCCGCCGGACATGGCTACGAGAATTTTTTCGGATGAGGGCACGCTCACTGACGACGTGTTGGGGATGGGGGATTTGTCAACCGCTGGTGAAATCCAGCGGGCGTATTCGTGGCGTGCGCTTTCAATCTTGTGCGGAGGTTGGCACGAGGAATGATGTCATTTCTTTCCCACGCATGTCGTCACGCCCCAAGAAAATCGCCCGCGCCTGGTTGGACTCCCCTACGCATGGAGTGGTTGAGTTGCTCCACGACTGGCGGGCGAGGCACCTGCCTCCGCTGGCGCTCGGCGGCGCGGCGCGGTTTGCGTCGTTGCAACGCGTGCCCGACTACACGTTTGGCTGCGACAGCGGCTACTTCGTCAATCGCAAGAACGAGATCTATTTTTTCATCCGGCTCGCACAGCATCCTGACATCAATCCGGCGGTGGAGGCGGTCTATCTGGCGGGCGATTTCAACGGCTGGCCGGACGCCGTAGGCAAGCCGGAGTGGGCGCTTCGGGAGGCTTCGCTGGACGGCGATCCCGTGCTGCTGTGGTCGGGCGAGGCGGCGCAGTTTTTGGGTGATCCGCTGAAGCGCTTCAAATTCGTGACGGCAGCGCACCGGTGGCTGCCGGTAAACCCGGGCGCGCCCAACGCCGTGCGCGACGCCGACGGTAATTTTAATCTTTCCATCGATCCCGAGCGCACGGGGCAGCACTTGTTTCAGTTTACGCTGGCGCATCCGCAGGATCTTTCCGAGTCGGCGGTGGTGCGCTGGTCGGCGGGCGATGCCGACGAGAGCGTGCCGCTGATGCCCGGCGAATTTTTCTACAAGCTGGCGACCGATCTTCCGCTCGGGGCGCTGGTGCGTGGGAACGAAACGGTGTTTCGGATTTTCGCGCCGCGCGCGAAATCCATCTGGCTGTCCGTCTGCGCGGCGCTCGACCAGCAGGGGAATCCGCATCGTTATCCGCTCGTGCGGCGCGCCGATGCGCATGGTCAGTCCGGCGTGTGGGAGATCACTTTGGCGGACAATCTGCACGGCTGGTTTTACTGGTATCATGTGGACGGCCCGCGCGACGTCTTCGGGTTGTTCGATCCGCAGCACCGCGTGCTCGATCCTTATGCGCTGGCGGCGGTGGACCGGCTGGGACCGGGCATCGTGTTGGATGCGGCCTGGGTGGGGCAGGGCGACCGCGAGTTCGAGACGCCCGCGTGGCAAGATCTCGTCATCGCGGAGGCCCATGTGCGCGATCTTGCCGCGCTCGCGCCGGTGGAGATGAGCCCGGAGGAACGGCGCGGGTTCGCCGGGCTGCGCAAGTGGGTCGAGCATCCCGACTTTTATCTGCACCGGCTCGGCGTGAACTGCGTGGAGCTCCAGCCGATCCAGGAATTCGATAACAAGACCCCGGAGGAATACCACTGGGGCTACATGACCAACAATTATTTCGCGCCGGAAAGCAGCTACGCGACCGACGCGCCGCACGCCTCCGGGGTGAAGGAGTTTCAGGCGCTCGTCGCGGCGTTTCATAGCCGCGGCATGGCGGTGATCCTCGATGTGGTTTACAACCATGTCGGCGAGCCGGCGCATCTGATGTTCGTGGACCGCCTGTATTATTTCGAGCAGGACAGCGCGGGCAATCTGTCCAACTGGAGCGGCTGCGGCAACGACCTGCGCGCGCGCTCCGCGATGGCCACGCGGCTCATTGTTGATAGCTGCCGCCACCTCGTGGAGACCTATGGCGTGGACGGCTTCCGCTTCGACTTGGCGGACTTGGTCGGCGCCGAGGTGTTGAAGCAGGTCGAGGTCGCCCTCAAGCGCGTGAAGCCCGACGTCATCTTGATCGCGGAGCCGTGGAGTTTTCGCGGACACATCGCGGGCGAGTTGCGCGACACCGGCTGGGCCTCGTGGAACGACGGCTACCGCAACTTCGTGCGCGACTACGTGCGTGGCGGCGGCTCGCGGGAAAGCTTCGAGTATTATTTGAAAGGCTCGCCGTGGTATTACGCGAAGTGGCCTGCGCAGACGGTCAACTACACCGAATCGCACGACGACAAGACCTGGATCGACAACATCACCGAAAACACCAGCGGCAACGGCGACCACCCCACGCTCAACGACCGCCGCCGCACGCACCTCATGGCGGCGTTCCTGCATATGTCCATCGGCATTCCCATGCTCTCGGCCGGACAGGATTTCATCCGCTCGAAGCAGGGGATCAACAACACCTACCAGATGGGCGAGGTGAACGCCCTCGACTACAAGCGCATCTACCGCTTCCCGGCGACGCACGCGTATTTTGCCGACTGGATCGCTTTCCGCCGGTCGGAGCCGGGCCGCCTGCTGCGCCATTTCTCGCGCGCGACGGAAGGTTTTTTCCAGTTTTTCTGGGCGCCCAATACCTCCGCGCCGGCCGTGCTTTACAACGCCGACCACTCGCTCGGGCCGCAGCAGATCCTTTTTGCGATCAATCCCACGATTTACGACGTCACCATCCCGCTCGGAGGCATCGCTTCCGGAGAATGGCGCCAACTGGCTGACCACGAGCGGTTTTTTTCGACATTTCACGCGGGCGGCGGCCGACGCGTGGAGACCGATCTCTATGTGCCCGCGCTTGGTCTTGGCCTCTGGTTGCGCGAAGGCTGAGGGGCGGTTTGCTACATCGGGTCGCAATAAACGCAGGGTATTTGCCAGCGGATGCTCAGCCAAAACCCTTGCAAATCAGCACGTCGCCCTTTTCTTTTTCCATCCCGTGCCACGCGGTGCGGCTTCACCTGAAACAGTAAACTAATCACCAGAAAAACGGAGTCCTCTTATGGCAGTTAAAGTTGCAATCAATGGTTTCGGTCGCATCGGTCGCCTCGTCTTCCGCGCTCTCGTCGAGCAAGGTCTTCTCGGCACCACCCTCGACGTCGTCGCCGTCGGTGACATCGTCCCCGCCGACAACCTCGCTTACCTCGTCAAATACGACTCCACGCAGGGCAAATTTGCCGGCACCGTGACGTCCAAGAAATCCTCGCCTGACAAGGCCGAGGACGACGTCCTCGTGGTCAACGGCAAGGACATCCTCGTCGTCTCCGCCAAGTCCCCCGCCGAGCTCCCCTGGGCCAAGCTCGGGATCGACATCGTGATCGAGTCCACCGGTCTCTTCACCGAGGCTGAAAAAGCCAAGGGCCACATCACCGCCGGCGCCAAGAAGGTCATCATCTCCGCTCCTGCGAAGGGCGAAGACATCACCGTCGTGGTCGGCGTGAACGACGACAAGCTCGACCTCGCTCTCCACAGCATCATTTCCAACGCCTCCTGCACCACGAACTGCCTCGCGCCGATCGTCCACGTGCTGCTGAAGGAAGGCTTCGGCCTCGAGGAAGGTCTGATGACGACCATCCACTCCTACACCGCCACGCAGAAGACCGTGGACGGCCCTTCGAAGAAGGATTGGAAGGGTGGCCGCTCTGCCGCCATCAACATCATCCCGTCGAGCACCGGTGCCGCCAAGGCCACCGCGCTCGTGCTCCCCGCCGTCAAAGGCAAGCTCACGGGCATGTCCTTCCGCGTGCCGACCCCGACCGTCTCGGTCGTCGATCTGACCTTCAAGACCACCAAGGAAACCTCCCTCGCCGAGATCAACGCCGCCCTTAAAAAGGCGTCCGAGACCTACCTCAAGGGCATCCTTGGCTACACGGCCGACGAAGTCGTTTCCTCGGACTTCATCCACGACAAGCAGTCGTCGATCTACGACGCCGGTTCCTCGATCGAGCTGAACAGCAAGTTCTTCAAGCTCGTCTCGTGGTATGACAACGAGTGGGGCTACTCCAACCGCGTGGTCGATCTCACCAAGAGCATCGCCGCCAAGCTCTAAGCGCGGCTTTGCCGCTCAAGTAGCGAGGAGTGAGTAGCGAGTAGAGAGCATCCCGCTCAAAACCGCCGCTCACTCCTCGTTCTGCGTCTGGCTCCGGCTTGCTCGCTACTCACTACCCGTTACTCGCTACTCTACAGACCATGTCCAAATTCAAATCCATCCGCGACCTCTCCCTCGCTGGCAAACGCGTGCTCATGCGCGTCGATTTTAACGTCCCGCAGGACAAGGTGACCGGTGCCATCACCAACACCGCGCGCATCACCGCCGCCCTGCCCACGATCAAGTTTGCCCTCGAACAGGGTGCCTCCGTGGTCCTCATGTCGCACCTCGGACGTCCCGACGGCCAGACGATAGCCAAGTTCTCCCTCAAGCCCGTCGCGGTTGAGCTGGAAAAACTCCTTGGCACCCCTGTCACTTTCCTCGACGACTGCGTCGGCCCCGCCGTCGAGGCCGCCTGCACCGCGCTCAAGCCCGGCTCCGTGGTCCTCCTTGAAAACCTCCGCTTCCACATCGAGGAAGAGGGCAAGGTGAAGCTCGAGGACGGCACCTCCAAGAAGGCCGATCCGGCGGCCGTGACCGCGTTCCGCGCCTCGCTCACCAAGCTCGGCGACGTATTTGTGAACGACGCTTTCGGCACCGCCCACCGCGCCCACAGCTCCATGGTCGGCGTCACCCTTCCCGTGAAGGCCGCCGGTTTCCTCATGGAAGCCGAGCTCAAGGCCTTCGCCAAGGTTTTGGACAATCCCGACCGTCCGCTGCTCGCCATCCTCGGCGGCGCGAAGATCGCGGACAAGATTCCCCTCATCAACAACCTCCTCGACAAGGCCGACAAGGTCATCATCGGCGGCGGCATGGCCTACACCTTCCACAAGGTGAATCGCGGCATGAAGATCGGTTCTTCCCTCTTCGACAAAGCCGGTGCCGAAATCGTCGCCGAACTCGAAGCCAAGGCGAAGGCCAAGGGCGTGGAGCTGATCTTCCCGATCGACTTCGTGTGCGGCAACAAGTTCGCCGCCGACTCCGACACCCAGCCTGCCACCCTGGAGAGCGGCATTCCCGACGGCTGGGAAGGCTTTGATGCAGGCCCGAAGAGCATCGAGCTCTACCGCAAGGCCATCCTTTCCTCGAAGACCATCATCTGGAACGGCCCGGCGGGCGTGTTCGAGTTTGATATCTTCGCCGGCGCGACCAAGGCCATGGCCGAGGCCGTCGCCGAGGCGACCGCCAACGGCGCGACCACCGTCGTCGGCGGTGGTGATACCGCCACGGCCGCCAAGAAATTCGGCGTGGCCAAGAAAGTCAGCCACTGCTCCACCGGCGGCGGTGCCTCCCTCGAGTTCCTCGAAGGCAAGGCTCTCCCCGGCGTCGTGTTCTTGGAGTCCTGAGATCGTCTCGATCTTTTAAACGCAAAGACCGCAAAGGTCGCGAAGAAGAACAGTTCCTGCTCCCTTCTTCCGACCTTTGCGTCCTTCGCGATCTTCGCGTTAAAATCCGTCTCGCTTTAAATTTATGACCATTCGTAAAAAACTCATCGCCGGTAACTGGAAGATGAACAAAACCTCCTCCGACGCCGTCGCGCTCGTGCAGGAACTCGTCGCCGAAGTCGGCAAGCAGTCCGACGTCGAAGTCGTGATCGCCCCGCCGTTCACCTCCCTCGAAGCCGTGGGCAAGGCCCTCGACGGCTCCGTCATCAAGCTCGGCGCGCAGAACGTGCATCCTGAGGCCAGCGGCGCCTACACTGGCGAGATTTCCGTCGGCATGCTCCGCTCGATCTTCACGAACTACGTCATCCTCGGCCACAGCGAGCGCCGCACGTATTTCAAGGAGACCGATGCCTTCATCAACCAGAAGGTGCTCGCCTCGCTCAAGGGCCAGCTCAAGCCCATCCTCTGCGTCGGCGAAACCCTCGTCGAACGCGAAGGCGAGCAGACCCTCAAGGTCGTGCAGACGCAGCTCGAGGCAGGCCTCGAAGGCGTAAGCAAAGACCTCGCGACGAGCGTGGTCATCGCCTACGAGCCCGTGTGGGCCATCGGCACCGGCAAGGTCGCCACGACCGAGCAGGCGCAGGAAGTGCACGCGTTCATCCGCAGCCTCCTCGTGAAACTCTTCGGCGACGCCGTCGCGCAGAAGGTCCGCATCCTCTACGGCGGCTCGATGAAGCCCGCCAACGCGCCCGAGCTCCTCGCCCA
>JAHFTG010000003.1:10828-24599 GCA_023269455.1 Opitutaceae bacterium
GGTTTGTTGCCGCTGGCGAGGAGCGTTTCGAAGTAAGGCTCGTTGGCCTCGCGGGCGACGGTGGAGACTTCGACTTGTTGGAAGCCGGCTTTTTTCAAGAAGCCGTGAAGGGCGCTTTCTTTAAAACCAAGCCACACGTCGGCGTAGAGATCGTGGGCTTTTTCGAAATCGTGCTCTTTTAAATCGAGGATGAGCACCTGTCCGCCGGGGCGGAGAATGCGGAAGGCTTCGGCGACGGCGGCTTGCGGGTGCTGGGCGTGGTGCAGCGCCTGACTAAGAATGGCGAGATCGACGGAGCGGTCGGGGAGCGGAACTTTTTCGATGTCACCCAATTTATAGGCGAGGTTGGCGAGGCCGTTTTTGGCGGCGAGTTCGGTGCCGACTTCGACCATGCGGGGCGAGTTGTCGATGCACCAGACTTGGTTGACGCGGCGGGCGAGGAGCTGGGAGAGCAGGCCTTCGCCGGCGCCGAGATCGGCGATAGTGATCTTGGGGGCGAGGCGGAGGGCGAGGTGGCCGATGGCTTCCCACGAGCGGCCGGGGCAATAGTTTTTCCCGAGCTTGCCGGCGATGAGGTTGAAATACTGCTCCTGGTGGGCGCGGCGTTTCTGGAGGCTGCGTTCGAGATTGGCGCGGTCCTCGGCGAGTTCGGGCAGGTCGGCGACGGCGTCGCAGGCGGCGCGGAGAAGCGAAAGGGTTTTGGCAGGCAGGCCGGGGCGGAGGGAGTAGAAGGCTTTTTTGCCTTCACGACGGTCGATGACGACGTCGGCCTGACGGAGCAATGCGAGTTGCGAGGAGATGCGCGACTGGGCCATGCCGAGGATTTCCTGAAGTTCCGCGACGGCAAGTTCTTCGCGGAGGAGCAGGGCCAGCAAACGCAGGCGGGTGGGGTCGGAGAGGAGCTTAAGCGTGTCCCAGGTGGCGTTCAATGGACGGGACCGTGGGGGAAAGGGCGGACGTTGGCAAATCCGCAAAACAGGAGGACACGGAGAGCGGACTGAAATCAGGTTTTATGGAAATAGCCGAGGGCGAGCGTGACGAGTTGCCAGGCACCGAAGCCGATGATGGCGAAGCCGGCGATGTGCGTGATCAGGCGGAGCGTGCGGGCACTGAGTTTTCGGCCGAACCAGCCTGCGCCGAGGCTCAGGAGCAACCACCAGACACACGATCCGGAGAAGACGCCGAGAACGAGAAAGCCGGTTTTGATCAACGTGTCGCCGCCGGGCGTCAGGCCCATCGCGGCAAGAATGAAGGTGAGCGCAAGGAGCGTGGCGGGGTTGGCGAGGGTCAGCGCGAGCGTTGAAAAGTAGGCGGCGGTGAGACCGGTGGCGTGCTCCGGGCGCACTTCGGTCGAGGGCGGAGGCGTGCGATAGGTGTGAATGCCGAGGCCGATGAGGATCACGCTCGTCGTCAGTTGAAAGCCGGTGTGGTAATGATCCAGGGCGTAGGTGATCGCGGTCACGCCGAGGGCGGCGATGCCCGCATAAATGGCGTCGGCGGTGGCGACGCCCAGACCGGAGACGAAGCCCACGAGCCGGCCATCTGTCAGGCTGCGCCGGAGGCAAAGCAGGCAGATCGGGCCCACAGCGGCGGCGAGGGCGAAACCGATGATGATGCCTTTGATGAGATGCGTCACGGGGGGAAAAGCTGAGAGCAGGAAAGGGAGATCACTGCGCCGGTTTTTGGAAGAGGGAAAAGAGAATGGGAACGAAGTGGGTGAAGCCACCGAAAAAACGGGCGCAAAAAAGCCACCGGCAGGCGGGCTGCGGGTGGCTTTGGAAATCGCGGCGTGAAGCCGCTGCTGCGCCCTGATTTTTTAGAGCGTGTCGATGTAACGGCCGATGGACTTGATGGTGTAGGCTTCTTCAGACGTGCCGATCTTCACCTTGACGCTGTCGCCGGATTTCTTGCCGAGGAGGGCGAGGCCGAGCGGGGTTTTGTAGGCGAGGATGTTCTGTTCGGGCGAGCTGTCCCAAGCGCCGAGCAGCGTGTAGCTGGCGGTCTTGCCGGTGGAGCCGATGGTGACGGAGACGATGCTGCCGACGCTGACCTGATCGGAGGTGGCTTCCTTGAAGTCGGTGATACGGGCGCGGCTGAGTTCCTTTTCGAGCTGGGACTTCTGCGCCATGAGGATGGACTGGTCCTGCTTGGCCATCTTGTATTCGGAATTTTCCTTCAAGTCGCCGTGCTCGCGGGCGGTGGCGATGGCCTTGGAGTTTTCCGGGATCTTCTTGGAGACGATCATCTCGTATTCGGTGCGCTTGGCTTCGTAGCTGGAGCGGGAGACGAGGATCTGTTCTTCGTTGGACTCGGCTTCCTTGGCGACGATGGATTGGATGCCGGGGAAAATCTTGATGAAGCGGGCGAGGAGCGACTTCTTGGTGAGTTCCTCGAAGCCCTGGTTGAGCATGAGGGCGTTGGCGAGATCACGGGCGGTCTCGGGATCGGCGGTCGAGAGGAGGTCGGCGATCAGGTCGGTGTCCTCGGAGAGGATGTCACCGAGCGGGATGCGGCGGGCGCTGGCGGCCTGGAGCGCCTCGTAGTCGATGGCGAAGAAGATGGCGCTGAGCAGGCGCGGGGTGATGAGGTCGTTGAGCAGCTTGGCGAATTTCTTCGAGTGGCGGTTCTTGACGATCCAGAGGAGGACGGGGGCGCGAAGGTTTTGTTCGATCTGCCAGCGCTTGAGGGCGGCGGCGAGTTCGTCGGCGTGGCCGTTTTCAACGAGGAAGTTGATGCACTCGGTGGTGAACTTGCCCTGGCTCGTCTTGAGGAGGGTGAAGGCGGCGTCGCGATACTCGATGGGGTGGGTTTCCTTGATGAGATCGAGGAAGCGGCTTTGGAAAGGGACGGGGATCTTTTCGGCGATGGCGACGAGGTCGCGGACGTTGGCGATCAGGGAGGCCTGCGAGGGCTCCAAGGTGGCGACATCCACGCCGACGAGCTTGGCGAGGGAATCGCGGACGAAGGCGCCGTAGAGGCGTTCGGCGGCGTCGAGCTGGTTGCTCTCTTTGACGGACTCGGTGACACCGGTGAGGATGGCCTTGAGGTCGCCTTTGACTTCCTTCGAGCCGGCGGCGGCGACGAGGTCTTCGGCGAGCAGGATGCGGCGGCGGGCGGAACGGGTGCCGTTGAACTGCTCCATGATTTCATCTTCGGCGGAGACGGGGGTCTCGCGGAGGATGTAGCACTCGGTCTTCTTGGCGGGGACGGCGATGCGCGGGTCCTTGGCGATGGCTTTCTTGGCGGTGGACCACCACTTCTTGAATTTGTCTTCACCGAGCACCTCGGCCAGCGTGATCTCGAGGTCGATCATCGTGGTGGCGTTATTGGGATAAGCCTGGAGACCTTCGACCACGAGCTGGGCGGGGTCTTCGGCGATGAGCTTGGCGATCTTGGCGGACTCGGTCTGCTTGCGGACGAGCAGATGGTTGGCCGGGAGGATCTGCATCGAACTCAAACAGAAGGCGGGGTCCATCGGGTGGCCTTTCTTGTTGAGGAAGTCGATGATGAGCTTCTGGGAAGCCTCGTCGTAGGACTTGATCTGGCCGAAACCCCAACTGCGGTGGATGCAGTAGGCACCGGGCTCCATGGCTTCGAGCTGGGCCTTGGACGGTTTAAGAGAGGGGTTTTTCGCGATGAGCGCAGAGATGGCTTCCGAGTTCATAAATGGGTTTTTCTGTTCTGAATTGGTGAGTTGAGCGCATGGGGGGGATGGATGTCAACCAACGGGTTTGTCGTGAAATCCGAGGCGGGGCTTCGGGCTTGCAAGCGGGGCGCGCCGCCCGACCTTGGGGCGCATGACAAAACCTTTTAAAGCCGCCGCGACGACTGATGCGTGGGCGCTCGCGGTGCAATTGCTGGTGCGCTGGCTCGATAATCATGAGCGCGTGGATGTGCTGCTGGACAGCCTGCCGCGCTCGCTGGGGCGCGCGGAACGCGGACGGTGCCAGCATCTGCTTTTTGGCGCGGTGCGGCATCTGGCGCGGATCGAGGTGATCTTCACACCGCTGCTCGCGCGTCCGCCCCGGACCACAGTGAAGGCCGTGCTCCTCATCGCGGGTTATGAACTGATCGAGGGCGGCGCGGAAGGGCATGTGGCCCGCGTGGTGCATCATGCGGTGGAGCAGACGAAGACGCTCGCCAGTGCGCCGGAGGCGAAGCTGGTCAATGCGGTCGTGCGCAAGATCGCCACGGCGCTGGAAGCGCAGAAGGAGCCGGGGAAGCTCGCGCATTTTTCGGAGTTGGCGGCTTATTATTCTCATCCCGAGTGGATGGTGAAGCGTTGGCTGGCGCAGTTCGGCGCGGAGGCGACGCGGTCGTTGCTCGACTGGAACCAGAAGCCTGCGCCGGTTTACGCGCGCTGGCGGCTGACGGATCGCGGGCCGGAGGGCGACGATGCGACGTTGCTGGTGGCGACGCCGTGGAAGGGTTTTTACGAAGTAAAGTCGGGTTCATGGCCGCGCGTGGAGGCGCTCATCGCCGAGGGGACGTTGTTCCTGCAAGACCCGGCCACGCGCCATGCCATCGAACTGCTCGCGCCGAAGGCGGGCGAGACGATCCTTGATGCGTGCGCGGCGCCCGGTGGCAAGAGCCTGGCCATGGCGGATGCGATGGGTTCGGGGCGTGTGGTGGCGATTGATTTGCCGGGGCCGCGCATCGAGCGGTTGAAACAAAATCTTTCGCGGGCGAAAGGGGCGGAGGTCGCGCTCGTGCAGGGCGATCTTATGCAGGCGGAGCGCGAAGGACTGTTTAAACAACACGCGCTGCCCGAGGCTTACGATGCGGTGCTGCTCGATGTGCCGTGTTCAAATACCGGCGTGATGCGCCATCGCGTGGATGTGAAGTGGCGGTTGCAGATCGCGGACTTTGCGAAGCATGCGCGCCAGCAGGGGGACTTGTTGAGCTCGGCGGCGCGATTCGTGGCGCCGGGCGGGCGGCTGGTTTACAGCACGTGCAGTCTCGACGCGGAAGAAAACGAGGGCGTGATCAAACTGTTTTTGGAGAAGACGCGCGGGCGTTTCAAAGTCGAGGCGAAGCACCAGAGCCTGCCTTGGGTGGACGGGCACGATGGGGCGGCGGCGTATCTGTTGCGGAAGTCGGCGGACTGAGGACGGAGGGGCTGAGAGCTAAGAGGCTAGAGCTGAGAGCAGGAAATCGGAGTCGGCGTTTTCTTGCTCTGGACTCTGGGCTCTTAGCTCTTGGCTCTTGGCTCTTGGCTCTTGGCTGACTGCTCTCGGCTGGCGCGGAGCGTCTACGGCACGAGGGCGAACGTGTCGATGGGCACGGGCATCTCGGCTCGGCCGGTGAGGAACGTGAACTCGATGCGCGCGGCGGTGCGCACGAGTTCGTCGTAGCGGCGGAAATCCCACTTGGCGACGGCTTCGCCGTTGATGCGGGTGACGAGGTCGCCGGCCTGCGCGCCGTTTTCTTCGGCGGGGGAGCCGGGCACGACGTCGAGCACGCGCCAGTAGGCGGGCATTTTTTGGAAGCTCAGGCCGGTGCTGCGG
Organism: Opitutaceae bacterium; assembly: GCA_023269455.1. Classification (GTDB taxonomy): domain Bacteria; phylum Verrucomicrobiota; class Verrucomicrobiia; order Opitutales; family Opitutaceae; genus Rariglobus. The sequence goes on from JAHFTG010000003.1 coordinate 16,336, forward strand.
AGCGACGGAGTGATGATGGCCGTGTCGTCTGCGCGGTAAAAGGTCACCTGATTGTGCGTCTGGTCGAAGGTGAGGCGGAAGTTTTTCAGGAGGCCGCTGCCGAGGGAGGAAAGCTCGTCGGTGAGCTCGACGATGGGCTGGGTGAACGTGGTGCCGCCGACGGTGAGGTTTTTTTCAAGGCGGCCGATTTCCAGCGGGTGATCGCCCGTCAGCGTGGCGACGGTGCCGCCGGGGCGGGGACCGTTGACGAAGGGCGGGTTCAGGCCGGCGGGATTGAGGTGCAGTGCGCCGTCGCTGCCGGAATCGATCAGCGCGATGAGCGGATGGCCGTCGAGCTCGACCGGGATGAGGGGGACGCGCCGGTCGTTGTTGAAATGGACGGTGTGGCCGGGGAGCGAGGCGGCTTCAGCGGGGGATTGGAGGACGAGGCGGGAGTTCGGATAATCGAGCGTGAGCAGGAGTCGGCGGAAGAGGGGGAAGCCGAGCACGCCGTCGATTTTTTGGCCGAAGTGGGCGGAGAGCTCACTGCAATCATAGACGAGCGCAGGGGTGTTTTTGAAACGCACGTCGCCGAGCTCGATGGCACCGAGGGTGACGCTTTCCAGGGATACGGTGTCGCCGGAGCCGGAGCGGACGAGGACGGGCGAGGCATCCTGCGCGGTCTTGCGGCCGGGATTGAGACGGGCGAATTCGGGGGAGACGAGCGTGGTGGTGGAACCGGTGTCGATGAGGAAGCGCCACGTGCCTTGCCTGCCTTTGACGGTGACAATGAAGTGGCCGCCGGCGATCTCGGCGGGCACGACGACGGAGGAGGAGGAGCGCGATGAAAAGGCCTTGGGCAACGTGTCGGTCGAGACGCAGCCGGAGAGCAGCACGACGCAAAGGGCGGAGGTCAGCGGACGGAGCAGGCTCGCGATCATGGCCTGTGTTTTCCGGTTCAGGTGCCGATCACTTCACCGGCTGGGGCAGGCGGGTGCTGGCAAGCCAGGCGGAGGCGGCGAGGGCGGCACCGCCGATGAAGACGGCGTAGCTGCCGTGCGGGCCGAATGACCAGAAGACGATGCCCGCCGCGATGGGCGTGACGGCGCGGGCGAGCGAGCCGAGCGAGCGGAAGATGCCGAGCACGCGGCCTTGTTCATCGGTGCCGGCGTAGAGCGAGATGAGGCCGGTGGTGGACGGGTTCACGAGGCCGGAACCCAGGGCGAGGAGGCCCACGCCCGTGTAGAGCCAGACCGGCGAAGGCGCGAAACCGATGAGCGCGAGGCCGAAGGTGGAGATGATGAGGCCGCCGCTGAGCACGCGGGTCTCGGTCACGCGGCCGAGGAGTTTGCGGACGATGAAGCCTTGGGTGATGATGGAGCAAAAGCCCAGGAAGACCATGAGCTTGCTGTTTTGCACGGCGGTGTAGCCGAAGCGTTCAGCACTCAGGAAAACCAGGGCGGACTCCATGCCGACGAAGGCGATCGCATAGACGAAGGCCACGAGGTTGACACTGCGGATGGAGGGATTGTCGAGCGTGAGGATGGCGCGGATCGGGTTGCGCAGGCGGGTGATTTCGGGGGCGTGGCCGCGGGCTTCGGTCGAGCGGGTTTCGGAGAAGCGGCGGTAGATCCACACGAGATTGACGAGGCTCAGACCGAGGGAAAACAGCGCGGGGACCGAGAAGGGATTGATGCCCCACGCGGCGAGCGACGGGTGGTGCTGGAGCAGGTTGAATTGCGCGGTGAAGCCGCCGATGGCCGGGCCGGTGACGAGGCCGAGACCGAAGGCAACGCCCACGATGCCCATCGCTTTGGAGCGTTCCTGGCGCGTGGTGACGTCGGCCACGGCGGCGGTTGCGACGGAGAGATTGCCGCCGAAAGCACCGGCGACCAGGCGGGCGAGGATGAACAGCCAGAACGAGCCGCTCACGACCCAGAGCAGATAACTCAACGTCGTGCCGGCGACAGTGAGGAGGAGGACGGGGCGACGTCCGCGCTTGTCCGAGAGGCTGCCCCAGAACGGCGCGAAGATGAATTGGAGGATCGAGAAGAGGGAGCTGATGATGCCGGCGAACAGGACTTCGGGCAGGTGGCGGTCGTTGCCCAGTAGGCGGGAAAGGGAGTCGATGTGAGTGAGCAGCCAACGCAGCAGGCCGCTTTGGCCATCCACCGCGAGGTAGTGATGCAACAAATCCGGCCCGAGCGGGAAGATGATCGAGAAGCCGATCAGGTCGATGTAGAGCGTGAGGAAAATCACGCCAAGCGACAGCGGACGTGACGGTGCGGAGGGCGCGATGGTGGGCGTGGACACGGAAGGCACAGGCAAACGGGTATGGGCCGCGACGCCAAGCGCAACTTGGACGTCGTGATCGACGCGCTCCGGTTGAGGGTCGATCTCCTCAGCCTGTCACCGCGTCGATCTGATCGATCAAGGTGGCGATAGTGAAGGGTTTTTGAAGGAAAGCCACCGTGGTGGACGACGCGAGAGGGCTGGTGAGCGTGGTGCGGTTGTAACCACTGATGAGGATCACGGGCACATCGGTGGACAGGGCGCGGATATCACGAAGGGTTTCTTCGCCGTTCATCCGCGGCATGGTCAGGTCGAGGAGAATGAACGTGATGTCGGCCTGATGTTGACGGAAAATCTCCAAACCTTCGACGCCGTCGCAGGCGGTGAGCGCTTTCATCCCGAACAGGGTGAACATATGGGCGGTGACTTCCCTCACGGGTTCCTCGTCGTCGATGATCAGCACCGTGCCTGTGCGCATGATCGGATTGGCGAACGGCGAACGGGATGATTTTTATTCTGGAGGAGCCTCGCCGGCCGGAAGCAACAGGGTGAAGATGGTGCCTTGCCCCGGCTGGCTGGCAACCATGAGTCCGCCGTTATGGCTGCGGACGATACCCAGGACGGCGGCAAGGCCGAGTCCGCGTCCCGTGAACTTGGTGGTGAAGAACGGCTCGAAAATCTTGGCGATGGTCTCGGCGTTCATGCCTGCGCCGGTGTCGGTCACTTGAAGGAAAACCAATCCGGCGGCGGAAGGCGCGGGAGCGAGCACGGCTTCACGGAGCCGGGGATCGGTGGCTGCCATGCGCCCGGTGGTGAGCATGATGACGCCGTCCTGGTCGCCGATGGCGTCGGAGGCGTTGACCACGAGATTCATGATGATCTGGCGGATCTGCGTGACGTCCGCACTGACGCAAGGGAGCCCGAGGTGGAAGTTGAAACACAGGCTCGTGCGCTTGCTGATGGAGTGTTCGAGCAAGGGGACGGTGTTGCGGATGATCTCCTCGAGATCGACGCGCTGGATGAGGAACCGGCCTTTGCCGGCGTAGGCGAGCATATGCTGGCAGAGCTCGGCGGCGCGATGGGCGGCGGACTCGATCTGGCCGAGGTTGCGCCGCAACAGGGAGCCGGGCGGCAGATCGAGGCCGATCAGACTGGCGTTGCCCATGATGCCGGTGAGCAGGTTGTTGAAATTGTGGGCGATGCCGCCGGCGAGCACGCCGAGACTTTCGAGTTTTTGGGATTCGAGCAGCTTGCGTTCGAGGGAGAGTTTTTCGGTTTCGGATCCCTTGCGGGCGGTGATGTCCACGAGCAGGCCTTCGACGAAGAGCAGCACGCCCTCGGTGCTGTAAATGCCCTGGCCGCGGTCGAACACCCATTTGACGGAGCCGTCCTTGTGGCGGACGCGGTATTCGATCTCGAAGGTACGGCGTTTTTCCACCGCCTCTTGAAAGGCCTCTCGGCAGCGGGGCCGGTCTTCGTCCACGATGAGGTTGGAAAAACGCAGCGTCTCGGACGAGAGCAGTTCGTGCGGAGTCAGTCCGACGATATCAACGGAGCCGTGGCTGATGAAAACGGGAGCGTAGTGATTCTGGCTGGTGCAGCGGTAGGCCATGCACGGGAGCTGGCCCAAAAGGCTTTCGAGCTGGCGGCGGCTTTCGCGCAGCTCGGCCTCGGTGGCCAGGCGTTTGGCGATGTCGGTTTCGAGTAGTTTTTGGGTGTGGCGGAGCTCGGCGGTGCGTTCGTGGACTTCGCTGGTGACGAGTTCCGTCTGGCGCTGGGCTTTGCGATAATAAGCGCCGAGCAGGACGGTGAAGGTGAGCCCGCCGAACAGCACGAGTAGAGGCGTGTAGCTGACTTGATGATTCATCCAGCCGGGCGGGGGGGCGTAGGTGCAGCGCCATTTGCGGCCGCCGACATCGAGCGTCAGTTCCTGACGTGGTTTGGCGGCAAGATCTGACGGAGTGCGCAGGGGCGGTCGGCCGGGGAGATAATCGGCCGCGCGGCTGAAGAGAAAACGATCGGCGGGATCGGACGCCGAGAGGTCTTCGATGAGCGTGTCCATCACACTGGACGAGTAGCTGCGCCAAGATTGGCCGGCCATGTCCTCCAGGCGGAAGAGAATCTGGACGATTCCGATGAACGTTTCCCGGCTTTCCGCATTCGGGTGATAAACGGGACACGTCATGATGAGGCTGAATTCCTTCGAATCCGGGCCGGACTGAACGAGGTGAACCTTGCCTGTCATGGTGAGGGCGCCGTTTTTTATCGCGGCCGCGAGATCACGACGGTTGGAGGCCACGCCGAGATCGTAACCGAGCGCGGACTGATTTCCCTCCAGCGGATAAATGTAGAGAATCGGATAATACACGTCGCGCACGGAGGTCGGGGCGAGTCGGCCATCGGTGCCGCGCGATGTGATATTAAAGGTGGGCGAAAGGTGCTCACGCCCGAATCGCTCGACCGCAGAGCGTTCGGCGTCCCGCACGACAGGCACCCACTCGATGGCTTGGATGTCGGGACGGCGCGTGCGGATGTCGCGGGCGGCGGAGAGAAATTCCTCGGGGTTCACATCGTCGGAATTGGCGAAAAGGCTTCGCAGATTATAGATGCATTCTTCGTAGCCGCGCAGCCCTTCCTGGATGAGGGCCTGGCGTCCGCTGGCGCGGCGGTTGAAATCGGCTTCGAGGCGGGATAATTCGTTTTGGCGGACGAAGCGGTAACAACTTATCGAAAGGATGGTCCCCGCGCAGAGCACGAGAATCACGCCAAGGCGGCCGTGCCAGAAGTTTTTGCGAGGAGGGAGGACGGGGCGCATGCTGGATAGCTCCTTACGGCAAAAGCTATCGTAGGAACCTTGCCGGAACCAGAGTGATTTCACGCATGCGCAAAAAAGCCCGCCGGGCGCGGAGGCCGGACGGGCTTTGGACGGAGATCGAATAGATCGCCGCTGGATCAGAGCTTGTAGGGCAGCGGATACTTGGCGGTGAGCGTGGCCACGCGTTTTTTGGCCTCGATGATGGCGTCGGCTTCGGCAGGCGTGGAGATGGCTTTCAGGACGAGGTCAATGGAGCCGGCGATCTCATCCATGTCGGCCTCGACGAGACCACGGCTGGTGATCGCAGGCGAGCCGATGCGGATGCCGGACGCCTGGAAGGGCGAGCGGGTCTCGAAGGGCACGGTGTTTTTGTTCAGCGTGATGTGGGCGAGATCGAGGGTCTCCTGGGCTTTCTTGGCGGTGAGCTCGGGGATGTTGTGGCGGAGATCGATCAGGAAGAGGTGGTTGTCGGTGCCACCGGAAGCGATCTTGTAGCCGCGCTTGAGGAAGGCGGCGGCGAGGGCGCGGGAGTTGGCGACGACCTGATTGGCGTAAACCTTGAAATCGGGCTTGAGGCATTCACCGAAGCACACGGCCTTGGCGGCGATGACGTGCATGAGCGGGCCGCCCTGGCCGCCGGGGAACACGGCGGAGTCGATGACCTTTGCGTGCGCGGCTTTGCAAAGGATCAAGCCGCCGCGAGGACCGCGAAGGGTCTTGTGCGTGGTGGTCGTGACGAAGTCGGCGTGCGGGAAGGGCGACGGGTGGACGCCGGCTGCGACGAGACCGGCGATGTGGGCGATGTCGGCGAAGAGAAGCGCGCCGACGGAGCGGGCGATCTCACCCATGCGGGCGAAGTCGATGACACGGGAGTAGGCGGAGGCGCCAACCGTGATCATCGCAGGTTTCTCGCGTTCGGCGACGGCGGCAAGCTCGTCGTAGTCGATCAGGCCGGTGTCCTCGCGGACGCCGTATTGGACGAAGTTGTATTGTTTGCCGGAGAAGTTGGCGGGATTGCCGTGGGTGAGGTGTCCGCCGTGGGACAGGTTCATGCCGAGGATCTTCGCGCCGAGGGGAAGCACGGCGGTGTAAACGGCGAAGTTGGCCTGCGAGCCGGAGTGCGGCTGGACGTTGGCATGCTCGGCGCCGAAGAGAAGCTTGGCGCGGTCGATGGCGATCTGCTCGACCTTGTCCACGAATTCGCAGCCGCCATACCAGCGTTTGCCGGGGTAGCCTTCGGCGTATTTGTTGGTGAGCACGCTGCCCTGGGCCTCCATGACGGCCGGGTAGGTGAAGTTTTCCGAGGCGATGAGCTCGATGTGGCTGCCCTGGCGGGCGAACTCGGAGGCGATGGCCGAATAGATCTCAGGATCGAGGGTTTTGAGCGGTGTGGCGTTGATCGACATGGTGGGTGGCGTGGAAGCTGAAAGGAACGATAGGGAACGGCAAACGGGACGGGCACAAATCGAAAAAACAAAGGCCCGGCGGAAGTCGCCGGGCCTGCGAGTGAAAAAAACAGGGTTTTTTGGCGCTTTATTTTTTGGCGGGGAGGGTCTTGAGGAACTCCATGAGGGAGGGGATGGCCTCGACCATTTCGTCGCGGCAGGCCTCATAGTGATGGAGCGGGCCGCCGTAGGGATCGGGGATTTCCTTGTCGGCGGCACGAGGCATGAATTCGCGGAAGAGGTAAACGTTGCGCGGCACCGGATCGAAGGTGAGCTGGATCATCGCGCGGTGGCTCTCCGTCATGCAAAAAACCACCAGGGCGCGGTCGAGCAGCTCGCGGGTGAGCGGCTGGCTGGAGTGACCGGCGATGTTCAGCCCGACTTTTTTCAGGGCGTGGACGGAGTTTTCGGAGACTTTGTCGCCGGGGCGGGCGGCGACGCCGGCGGAGACGACTTGAAAGGATTTGAGCGGCTCGGGCTGGGCGGCCAAGGCGTGTTGAAGCAGGGCTTCGGCCATCGGACTGCGGCAGATGTTGGCGGTGCAAACGGTGACGATGATTCCGGGCGTGGCCATGAGTTCTAGGAGTTACGGGATAGCGTTTATGGCGAAAGGCAACTCCGGGGCGGGCTCAAAGTTTACGCAAGGCGAGCAGGCCGCGATCAATCTGCACGGCGCGCTGGAGGACGGCGTCGATGAGGGGTTTGGATTTCGCGGGGGCGGCGAGGTCTTTTTTGGGCGTGTCGGTCGCGGGGGCGTTGGGAGCGTCGGCTACGTCGTCGGTGGCGGTGGAGTTGTCGTCGTTGAGTTCGGCGGCGTGTTCCTTGGCGAGAACGGATTCGTCGTAGCGGGGTTTGTCGAGGGGCGCGGTGATGAGTTTGTCCAGCGCGGTGTCGTGGACGATGGCGTCCCAGGCCTTGCGGTCGGTTTCGGCGGGGGTGTCGATGGCGATGTCAACTTCCAGGGAGGGCGAGGCTCTTCCGAGGGTGATGCAGTCGGGCACGCCGACGGCGAGGCCGATGAGGAGGACGGGGGACGTTTCCGGGGAGACGAGGACGAAGCAAACGCGTTTCGGCGTGGCAAAAGCCTTGATGGCGGCAAGCCAGTTGGCGGCGTGTTCTTCGGACGAGAAATAACGCAGGTCGAGCACCGCCGGGCCGGAAACGGATTTTAACAGGGAGAGACTTTCGGTGCTGCCGGAGGCGGGGCGCACGTAGGTCAGGCTTTGGCCGAGGTCTTCAACGCGTCCGGCCGGAGTGGTGGCGGCGTGGAGTTCGGCGACGAAAGAGAGCAGGCCGAGCGTGAGGACGAGCCGGAGGAGTTTCATTTGCGGTGAAGTTGTTTGGCACCGATGTCGCGGCGGTAAACTTTGCTGGTGCAGTCGATCTGTTCACAGACGGCGTAGGCGGAGTCGGCGGCGGCGCGGAGGGTGGAGGCGAGCGCGGTGACGCCGAGGACGCGGCCGCCGGCGGTGACGATGTCGCCGGTGGCGTTTTGCGCGGTGCCGGCGTGAATGATCTGGACGTTGGCAGGAAGGCTGGCGGGGAAGCGGATGACGTCGCCTTTCGCGTAGGAGTCGGGGTAGCCCTTGGCGGCGATGACGACGCAGAGGGCGTAGTCGGGTTTGATTTTCACGAGGGGTTTGACGTCGGCGAGCGTGCCGAGAGCGGCGGCCCAGAGGAGGGCGAGCACGTCGGTGTCGAGGCGCGGGATGACGACCTGGGTCTCGGGGTCG
>JAHFTG010000376.1 GCA_023269455.1 Opitutaceae bacterium
CGGTGGATGTTTACCGGCAATATCATCACATGAATGCGATTAGGCTGAGCGAACTCAGGCCGATTCCGCGGGAATGGCTAAAGTGGTATTTTGAACGAGGAGTCGATCTGGCGGCTATCCGTGATGATGGTCTGCATTGGTGGGACACCGAGGTGCTGGCGTGGTTTGAGGAATACGGCGCGCGCCATTTCAGGGGCGAAGCGATTTGGTCGCATGATTGGTGCCGGAGCGCGTTGGAGGCGGGGCTGAGCCACGCGGAGCGATTTGATGACCCTCGGTCGGGAGGCCAGAAATTGGCACATGCGTGGCTTCGTTGGACTCAGAGATACCATCGCTCGCTTCTTGTGCGGGCAGGCGACAGGATCGTGCGGATTTTTTTAAAATGAACCGCGATTTGTTACTTACGATCATCACCATTACCAAGGATGACTCCGTTGGTGTGTCGCGGACGCTGGCTTCTACCGAGGCGTGGCGTAATGAAGTATGGGTTGAGCAAGTGGTGGTCGATGCCAGCGCCATGCCGACGGCGATGAGGGATGAGCGGATTCGCGTCATCCGGCAGAATTCAACCGGCATTTCCGGGGCGTTTAACGAAGGGTTGGCTCATGTGCGGGGGAAGTGGGTGTGGTTTTTAAACGGGGGGGATGAAATTGATGCGAAGCTAGAGCCTGTTTTTTTACGGAAAATACTAGAGGCCACGCGTGCCGACGCCTTGATCGGTGGGATCACTTATGAGGGTGAAAATGAGCCGCAACCGCATCCTCCCGCGATCATGCAATGGCCTACCTTGTTGTCCTGGGTTCCCCACCCCTCGACCTTGGTAAGATATAACCTCTTTGAGCGTTTTGGGTTCTTTGATGTGAAATATACAATCGTGATGGATTACGATTTTTGGATGAGAGCTTTCACGTCCCCGGGGGTTGCCGTGGATGTGACTTCGATTCCATTTTCTATTTTTGCAGCTGGTGGGGTAAGTCAAAGAAGCGATTGCAGGGACCGTCTTACGGGCGAGTTGGATAACGTTATTCGCAGTCATCAAGGTGTGTTATGGCGAATTTGGTTGGCGGCGGGCTTTCGATTATTGAGGGCGAGTCGGCGTGCGTTTTGCCGTCGTGTCCTCCGGCGATTTTTTTGAACTGACCACGATGGGCACCAAGCAACCTCTTGCGGTTTTCGGATACCCGAAGGGAAGGCCCGTGAATAATCGTTGGCTTGTCATAGCGCACGAGGCGAGCAACTCCGGTGCGCCGCGCATGTTACTGGATTTGCTTCGAGGGGTGCGTGCGCATTATGGCGATAGATGGGAATGTGAGATATTAATGGATCGAGGCGGCCCCTTATTATGCGAATACAAGAAGTTAGGGAAAGTTCATCTTTTGACGCAGCCTTGGGCTTCCGGATCAGGAATCTGGTCAAGAATGATTGGGGCACGTCTTGACTACAGATTGGTTAAACCATGGCGCGTCCGGCGCCTAGCGGCAAAGTGGCGCACCGGAGGCGGCGGGGTTATTTTTAGCAACACGGGAATCAATGGACGTTTGCTTGCCTCGATCCCTGAAAACACGGGATGCGTGATTTCTTATATCCATGAGCTGGAGTATTCCTTGCGCCGGTTCAACCGCCCGCGAGATTTGCTGACGACGTTGGCCCGGACAGACTTGTTTTTGGCCGTATCGAGCGCGGCGGCGCACGATTTAGAAGGCATGGGGGTTTTACGGGATCAGATCTATCAACTGCCAAACTTTCTGCCTGCGATTCCGGATATTTCCATAAACGATAATGCAAGGGTCGAGGTTTGTCGTCGATTGGGACTAGCTTCGGACACTCGTTTAATCGTGGGTTGCGGGCATGTTGATCCGGTCAAGGGAACTGATATTTTTGAGGGCATAAGCAGACTGGTTCTGCACGGACGGCAGGATAAAATAGCCTTTCTTTGGGCGGGTGGAGTGAGCGATCCGGTATTTGCCAAGGAGGTATGGAAGAAGAGCGAAGGGACGGTGCATTATATTGGAGAGGTGGACTCGGCTGCTCTATTTCTTGAGGCTGGGGCGATGGGGCGTCCGGTATTGGCTTTTGCCGAAGCACGTGGGCCTGCTGATTTGTTGGAGCCTGATGGTCTGGTGGACGGGACATCTGCCGTGGCAATGGCGGCCGTTGTATCGGATTGGCTGGCGCACCCTGAAAAGGCGCGTAAGTGCGGTGAGCGTCTTCGGAGTAAGATTGCGAAGGGATTTTTGGCCGAAAAATGGATCGGCGAAGTGGTCAAAATAATGGAGGATGCCCATCGTGCTTGATTTACACCCGTTTCAATACTGCCCAGCTGGGTTTTGGCTTAAAGTGCGTGTGGATGTGCAATCCCGTTTCCCTGTTAAAATGGAATTGAGGGCATCGATAAAAAATCATGGGGGACGTGCGACCCCATGAGTGTATCGGTTATAGTGCTGAACTGGAATGGACGGCAGCA
>JAHFTG010000441.1 GCA_023269455.1 Opitutaceae bacterium
TCGATCTTCGGGTCCTGGATCATGTCCTGGGCGAACAAGAAAGTGCCGTGCCGATGCGGTTGGCGTGGCATTGGGTGATCGCCTGCCAGATGGACTCGGGGCCGTAGGCCTCGCCGGCGTGGACGGTCTTGCGCACGAAGTGGTTGTGCGCGTACTGGTAGGCGGCCCAATGGTCGGCGGGCGGGTAGCCGGCCTCCTCGCCCGCGAGGTCGAAGCCGACGACGGGCAGGCCCTCTTTGGCGAGCTCGACGCCCGCGCGTGCAAGCTCCAGCGACGCCGCCGCGTAAATCTCGTCTTTGGGCGCGTGCTCCATGAGGCGGAGCATGTCGGCGAAGTAGGGCGACATGCCTTTTTTGAAGCGGCGCATCGCGCACAAGATCATGCCGAAGTGAAACGGCACGTCTTCGCCCGATTTCACGGCCTTCGAAGCGTTGTGGGCCTTGGCGCCGGCCGCCAGGCCCGCGGCGACGGCGCGCACGACGTCGCGCACGCCGGTCGAGGACGTCACGTGCAGCTGGGGCGCGAAGCGCACCTCGATGTAGCGCACGCCCTCGGCGGCGTTGTCCTCGACAAGCTCCCGCGCCACGCGCTCGAGATTTTCGAGGTCGGGAAGCACCGCGCAGGTGTACATGAACCCGTGCAGATAATCCGGGAGGTCCTTATACGTTTCTTTAAAAACAAGCTTTCGGAGACCCGCTTCCGAATAAGAAGGCAGCTTGACCTTTGCTTCACGGGCGAGCTCGATCAAGGTTTTGAGCCTCAGTGAGCCGTCAAGATGGAGATGCAGGTCGGACTTGGGGATCGCGGCGATGAATTCGGGGGTGATGCGGTCTTTCATACGCGATAGAATACCAAAACGGGGTAACGCTCATCTCACGAGAACTCTGCCGCCGTTGGCGCGGCGCTTGGCGCAGCTCTGCTCCCGCCCCTACGCCACAAGTACGCCAATCGCCTGCGTAAGCGTCTACTGCGTCATCAGGAGTCGTCTGCTTCGCGTTGAATGGCCCCGAAAGACCCTGGGTCCAAAGACTGCGCGCCGTGGGCTCGATCGGCCCATGCGTCCAACGGTCGGTCGGGATACAATCAAACGGTCGGGTAGCTCGGATTGGAACCGGTGTAAAAACTTCAGGTGAGCAAAGAGTTACAAAACGGGAGCGTGCCAAAAGTCACACGATTATTTCGCTCATGCCCCTATGAGAATTAATGCCGATTAAACTAGACTCATTCGGGATGAAACGGGGCCGCGACAAAATATCAATTAATAAAAAGATTGCCGTTGCGGCGATCTTTTTTGCGCTCGGCGGCACGGCCCTCATGGCCGGCGTGATGAGCGGGGGCCTCCTGGAAGCGGTGATGTGCCTGATTCCGGGCGGAGGCGACGCTGAGCCGCTGACCGGCGCTTCCCTGAAGCTGTCGTATCAGATCGGCCAGACCAATGACGGCATCGTGATGAGCGGGGGGACTTTCCAGCTGATCTCCGGCTCCTCAGCGGTCCCGCTTGATGTCCCGGCTCCGCAGCTCAGCACGGCGACCATCCCAGCGTTGGCCGTGGCGTCGGGCGTTTCCATGGGAGTCTCCACCCGGGCCGTGATGACGATCTCCTTTGGACAAGCGATGGACGCCGCGAGCGTCGTCGCAGCCGCGTCCGTGACGGTCCTTCGGGGCAAGAACGGCTCCACAGCGAGAGCCCCTGCCGCCATTGCGGTGTCCTACGACACGACGACGGCGACCCTTTCCGTCGCTCCGGCCGGCGCATGGGACGGCAACACTCTCTACTCGCTCGATCTTTCAACGGACGCGCGCGCCGCGGGCGGGCCGCACCTGGCCGCCGCCTTCACGAAGCAGTTCCAGACGCGCTTCGACCGGAGTCAGAGCAACACGTTCGTGGACGCCAACGACGGCTCCACCGTCATCACGCTGGCCCCCCATGCCCTTCCCAGCGACGGCTACATCGTCATCAACACGGACCCGGTTCACAAGCCCGACCATGTCAACCCCAGCGTCATCGCCGAGGCCAACGCCAAGATGGCGGCGAGCCTTGGGTCCCTCCAAACCCCGGTCGCCATCCGTGAGATCAACGCCTACGATCTGTCCGGCAACTCTATTGAGATCGCGCGCTCGGCCCCGGCGTCCATCGCGGTCAAATACGAGGCGGACTCGAAAGGTTACGTGACGAGCAGCTTTTCGCCGATACGCTCCTCCACGCTGGAGCTGTGGACCCTCGACGAACAGAAGCGTCTTTGGGTGAAGGTCCCTGGAGCGTTCAACGATCCCGCGGCCAAGATCGTGATCGCGTCGATCCCGCACTTCTCGGTCTATGCACTCATCGGCGGCAATGACACGAACGTGTCCGCGGTCTATGCCTTCCCGGTGCCCTGGAAGCCGCGCTCCAGCGACACGGCGCACTACGGCAATCTCTCGGGCGGGATTACCTTCACCAGTCTCCCCACGCAGGGG
>JAHFTG010000442.1 GCA_023269455.1 Opitutaceae bacterium
AGGACCGGATTTTGCGGTGAACGGGTTGAACGGCGATTTTCGAGGTCGGTGCGCCCGAACGCGACGGGAAGGTCGGGATCGAGCGCGGTTTGGGACGGGAGCGGGCGGCCTGCGCCACCGGGGGGCCGATCAGTTGCTCAGGGCCCCGCATCGGCTGACCTTTTCGAGGTTGTGGACCAGGCAGTAGAGCCGCCACTGGATGTTGACCTTGAGCACGCCGCGCAGGGTCGAGCGGTCCATCCGTTTGTGGGCGGCGATGTGGGCGAAGACCGGCTCCACCGTGCCCAGCCTTTGGCTGTAGATTGCACGTCCCTCGGGGGTGTCGATCTTCTCCTTCATGCGCGAGGTGAGCGTCTCCGTCACGCGACGGCTCCAACGGGGTCACGGCTCCAACGGGGTCAGGCCGCTAGATGCTATTTTTTAGCTGGCTAAGATAAGCTCTGGCGGAGCTGGGCTGGCCCATGCTCAGTTCAGCCGCGATCCAGGCGTGCGGGGCCGCAATTTTGCGCAGGGCGCGGGCTACTTCGATTTTCCAGGGTGCTCCGTAGTTGTCGTTGGCGATATCGGCGGCGCTCTTTTGCCGCCGGGCGAGCTCGGTCTCCAGCACCTCGCGCCAATGGGTCTCCCGGAGGGATTTGATTTCCTTGGCCTCAAGACCCGGTGCCAGTGCTTGTTGGGCGTAGTCCCTGGCGAGGGTCCGGCGCCAGCCGTGGGAGCCGATGGCCCAGCCGCTTGAGAGCCGTTCCAGTCCCAGGCGTTTCTGCTCCGCCTCATCCTTCGCCAGGCGGGTCAGAAAATCCCCGTAGTCGCGCCATCCGGCCGGGGCATCCTTCCAGCCGTGCTGCTCCAGCCAGACCCGCGCCGACAGCACCGCCGGCCGGTCCGGCCGCGCCAGCCGCCGCAGGCTGCTCCAGCGAAAATCGCCGAGACGTTCCGCCGGAACCAGACCCGCGCGCACGGGATTGAGATGGATGTAGTCCACCACCCGCGCGAGCGCCGCCTCATCCTCGATCAACAACGCCTGGTAGCGGCCTTGGAACAGGTGGCCGCGCTCCTGGCGCAGGCGGTTAAACCGGGTGGCATACGTGCTCTGCAACCAGTGCATGCCGTCCACCAGGTTCGCCCGGGGCGTCTCCACGGCCAGGTGAAAGTGGTTGCGCATGACGACATGCGCGTGGAGCACCCAGCCGTTGGCCTCGCACGCCTCAAACAGCGTGGTCTCAAACGCCTGCGCCGCACCCACCGATCCGAAAACATCCTGCCGGTAGTTGCCCCGGTTGATGAGGTGGTAACGCGCCCCCTCGAATTGGATTCTGAGTTTGCGCGCCATGAGCGAAGGCTGGGCCGAAGCAGCGCGAAGACCAGCCTGCCCCTTTTCACCGCTGCGCGGGAGACCTATTGTCGAGACAAACAGCATCCGTTTTGTGCAAAGCCTTGATTTGCTTTCCTTGTGTCGGGGCCTATAGAAGAGGGCCGTCACTGGGATTGAGAAGCCAGGCAATTGCCAGGTGCCGGCGGCCGCTGGCACCTGGTGATCGATAGGAGAATACAACTATGAAAAAGACAACGTTTCGGGCCCTGATAGCCATCTTCGCAATCGGTCTTTGCGCCGAGTTGCTTGCAGAAGAGCGACCGGCATATCCAAATATCTCCTTCGTCGGTCCCGGCAGCGGCCAGAAGGCCGTTAGCCGGGATCAGTTTGTTCTTTTGGTCGTCGAAGGACCGTTCATTTCCTACGAGTCACAACCGATTCCAAGCGGCGGGGTCGTCGACTACGTCAACAATCTCCTGAAAATCAAAAACGTCTCCTACATAGGCGTTCACTCGCGCGAAGGAGTGAAGTTCGGCGACATCATTCGTGCGCTCGACATCCTCCGCAAAACCAATGCGAAAGACATCGGAGTAAGCATGATCGAGCTTCCAGCTGGCCGCGAGCCGTGAGGCGGAAGCGTAATCGGCCGCTCGCGCCAACGCCCACGATCTGCTGTATTGCGCGCGCGACAGCCGCACTTTCCGTTCCGCCTGTGCACTCGCGCGGCCCGGCTTGTTTTCTGCCATTCGGCTGGAATCCATGATCCCGGAAACCTATGTCGAACTGCTCCTGCGCGAGTTCAAACGCCTGAAAACCCTGGCCGACGGTGCGATCGCGCAATGCTCGGACGAACAGTTCTTCGCGTCGCCAGCCCCGACCGACAACAGCGTTGCCGTGATCGTCAAGCATGTCGCCGGCAATCTGGCGTCGCGGTGGACCGATTTGCTCACAACCGATGGCGAGAAGCCCGATCGGAATCGGGACGCGGAATTTGAGATTCTCCCCGGGGACAGCCGCACGGCACTGCTGGAGCGCTGGGAGCGCGGCTGGAACGTGCTCTTCGCGTCATTGGGTTCCTTGTCCGACGCGCAGATGACGCTCTCCATCAAGATCCGCGGCGAGTCGCTGACGTTGTTGCA
>JAHFTG010000377.1:0-1661 GCA_023269455.1 Opitutaceae bacterium
AGCGACTTCGGACGTGTATAGGTGAGCGTGAGGTGATCGGAGGAGATTCCGACGATCGGGGCGTGTGTGGAGGTGTCCGCAGACTTCGGATCTGCACCTAGGGCGTATTCCATGAGGTTGGGGAGGCCGTCGGCATCGGGGTCGGCGGAGGGGCCGCTGATGGCTGTGTCGGCCAGTTCGGCGGAGGTGAAGTGGGCGAAGCGCCAGGCGTCGTAGGGTTTGTCTTGGATGGTGACGGTGTCGGATGCAGTGGCGCCGGCGGACAAGGAAAAATCGGTGGAGACGGTGAGGACGATGGTGCGGTTGCCCTCGGCCAGGTTGTCAGAGATCGACGTGATGGTGACGGTGGCGGACGTGCTCCCGGCGGGGATAAGCACGCTGGTAGGCGGGGAGACGTAGTCAGTGCCGGCTGTTGCGGTGCCGCTCCACGTGAGAGGGATGAGCAGGGGAGAGGTGGTAGAGCCGGTGCGAGTGACGGT
Source organism: Opitutaceae bacterium (assembly GCA_023269455.1). Classification (GTDB taxonomy): domain Bacteria; phylum Verrucomicrobiota; class Verrucomicrobiia; order Opitutales; family Opitutaceae; genus Rariglobus. The sequence goes on from JAHFTG010000377.1 coordinate 480, forward strand.
GAAAAGGCCGGTGGCCCCGTCGAGTTCACGCGCCGTGTTCGTGGTGGCGACAACGGTGACAGTGGGTGAGGTGCGCCAAGCCAGGGCGTAGGTGGTCCCCATGCTATTCGTAGACGTGACTTGGAGGGCGTAACGGCCGGGGGCGAGGTTGGGTTTGTAGATATGCTCTACGTTGTCCACAGTGCTGATGCTGGCGTCGATTTGAGTGCCGGTCGTAGTGCCGGTAGCGGTAAAAAGCTTGAGATCGAGATTGGCGAGCGTGGCTGAAGTCCCGAGGAGAATGTTGGACGAGGTCACATTACGGTGCCAGGTGAGAGCGGCGGAGAATCGGGCGGAGGTGGTGCCTGAGGGCACGTCGAAGAAGTAGGTTTTGGCAGAGGAGGTGTTGACCGAATTGATGTCCCAACCGGTTTCGGGGACGGCGGTGCTGCTGGATGCGGTTTGTTTGCCGGCATTAAGGATGCGGTAGGCGAGGAAGACGTTGAGGGCGCCGGCGCCATACACGGCATCGTAAGGTTTGCTGGTATCGGCACGGCTCCAGGAGGGCAGAGGATCCTTGGCGGCTCCGGCCAGGAGGAGGGCCTTCGTGAGTCGGGGATAGTCAGCGGTGGCGAGCGCTGGGGTGTAGGTGGTATTACGAATTTTTTCCGAAATAAGACCGGCGGCGCTGGAGACTTGAGGCGTGGCGAAACTGGTCAGCGATTCAAAGGCGACGAGGTCGGGTTTCATTCGCCCTGCCGTATCGTAAGTGGTAAGCCCGGCACTGTGGTTGCCGCTTACGAGGCCGACCGACAGGCCGTGGTAAGCTTGAACCATAAGGTCGGGGAGGGTGGTGCTGGTGCCGTTGTTCGCGCCTGAAACGCTGATGAAGCCATCGCGATTCACCGCGTAGTCGAGGCGCTCGTCGATATTGGTGACGGCGCTGTTTATTTGCGCTGTGGTTACGATGCTGGTGTCGAATACGCTGATCCAACTGTTGTTTTCGACGCGGCTGGTTTCTGACGATGGAAGGCTGTTGGTCCCGTAATTAAGAAAATCGGTGTTGAGCCAGCCGGTGGCGTTGTAGGATTTGATGGCGGTGGTTCGGGGAATGAGGCTGCTGGAATTGCCGTAAAAATAAGCCGCGACCGTGGTGGCATGTCCGGACAAGCCGGTGCCGCTGCTTTTAACGGTGAGGCTTTT
>JAHFTG010000377.1:1671-2440 GCA_023269455.1 Opitutaceae bacterium
TTTGCCACCGAACTCGGCATTCGAGAAATCGGGTTCGTAGCTGTTGCCACTGCTGTCTCCGGCCTCGGGCTGGGTGACGCCGGAGGCCACGGAATCGGGCACGCCGCTCGTGAAGGTCTGATTCAAGCGAGTGTAGCCAACATCGTCTTTCCATTCTGCGCGCAGCGAATCCAACGCGACGGCCAGGCCAATCGAAAGCAGAAGGGGGAAACGGATGAGGTGGAATATCATCGCGCCTTTGGGGTAGAAGGCATCAGCCCGGAGGCCAGGTAAGCTGGCGTTTGGCGAGCAGGTGTATGTGGAGGTGAGGCACGGTTTCGCAGGCGTCGGGGCCGTGGTTGATGACGAGTCGGAAGCCCCGGCGGATACCAAGTTTCTTTGCGACGACACCGGCGGTGACTAGCAGGTGCCCGAGAACGGCTTCGTCTCCGGAGGCGGCGTCGCCGACCCGTGGGATCACGGTCTTGGGGATGATGAGCAGGTGAACCGGTGCTTGCGGATCTCGATCATGGATGACGATGCAACGGTCGTCTTCGTGTTCAATCTTGGCGGGGATTTCGCGGTCGATGATGTGTTGGAAGATCGTTTTCGACATGGGAGAGAGTCAAACGGGAAGATCGCCTGCGGGCAACGCTCAGAGAAACAGCAGGCGCAGGTCGGCGCTGGGGGCGGTGCGGGCGGCGGCGAGTTCGCGGGTGTAGGCGAGAGCCTCTTCGTAATCGCGCTGGCGACGCGGGGTGGCGCGCTTGTCAGGCGGGAGCAGGGCCGG
>JAHFTG010000378.1 GCA_023269455.1 Opitutaceae bacterium
CGCAAGAAAGGGGAGGTGGCGGTGGTGGCGCGGGCGACGTCTTCGGGGGGGCCTTCGGCGATGATCTGGCCGCCTTCGCTGCCCGCTTCGGGGCCGACTTCGATGAGCCAGTCGGCGGATTTGAGGACGTCGAGGTTGTGTTCGATGACGACGACGCTGTGCCCGCGATCCACGAGGGCCTGGAGGACGGCGATGAGGCGTTTGACGTCGTGGCGGTGCAGGCCGGTGGTGGGCTCGTCCAAAAGGAGCAGGGCTCCTTTTGGAAGCTGAGAGCTAAGAGCTGAGAGCTTAGAGCCAGAGTCGGATTTCGGAGTCGGAGCTTCGCCGGTGAAGTTACTGAGGTATTTGACGAGTTTGAGGCGTTGGGACTCGCCGCCGCTGAGGGTGTTGAGGGGCTGGCCGAGGGTGAGGTAGCCGAGGCCGACGGAGTCGAGGCTGGCGAGGCGGGTGCGGATGGAGGCGTGGTTTTCGAAGAGCGGGAGGGCGTCGGTGATGCTGGTGCCGAGGAGGTCGGAGACGGAGAGATTGTTCCAGCGGATGGCGAGGACTTCGGGTTTGAAGCGTTTGCTTTCGCAGATGGGGCAGGGGACGAAGACGTCGGAGAGGAACTGCATCTCGACGCGTTCGTAGCCGAGGCCCTGGCAGTGGTCGCAGCGTCCGTCGCCGCTGTTGAAGGAGAACGATGAGGAGTTGAAACCGGCTTCCTTGGCGGCGGGTTCGCGGGCGTAGAGGTCGCGGATGAGTTCCCAGGCGTCGGTGTAGAGCGCGGGGTTGGAGCGCGGGGTGCGGGAGAGCGGCGACTGGTCCACGAGGACGATCTCGGAGAAGGCGTCGTCTCCGGTGATGGACGCGATGACGGCGGGATCCTCGGTGAGCTGGAGGCGCTTCGAGAGCAGGCCCTGGTGGATGACGTTGTCGAGGAGCGTGGACTTACCGGAGCCGGAGACTCCTGAGAGCGCGACGAGGCGGTGGAGCGGGAGTGAGAGGGTGACGTTGCGGAGGTTGTGCTTTGAGGCGTCGTGGAAGGTGAGGCGCGGGGAGTGGGCGTCGACGGGGCGGCGGGTGGCGGGGAGGTCGATCTGATCGCGACCTGAGAGGTAGCGGCCGGTGATAGCGTCGGAGGTGAGGAGGGCGGGGAGTTGACCTTGGAAAACGATGTGGCCGCCGCGAGCGCCGGGTTCGGGGCCGACTTCGATGAGGTGGTCGGCGGAGCGGATCATGGCTTCGTCGTGTTCAACGACGACGACGGTGTTGCCGGCGTCGGTGAGGGTGCGGATGATCGCGATGAGGCGGTCGATGTCGCGCGGGTGCAGGCCGACGCTGGGTTCGTCGAGGACGAAGAGCGTGTCCACGAGGGACGTGCCGAGGCAGGAGGTGAGGTTGACGCGCTGGACCTCGCCGCCGGAGAGGGTTTTCGAAGTGCGGTCGAGCGTGAGGTAGCCGAGGCCCACCTGGGTTAGATAACGGAGGCGGGTTTGGATGGAGTCGAAAGCGAGGTGGGCGCTGCGGGCGGCTTCAGCCGAGTGATCATTGACCAATGACCATTGACCAATGAGAGCCAGCAGGTCGGAGACGGGGAGTTGGTAGAGTTCGGGGAGGGTCCGACCTTCCCATTTCCAGCAGAGAGATTCGGGCTGGAGGCGAGAGCCGTGGCAAGAGGGGCACTCGTTGTAGGCACGGAAGCGCGAGAGGAAGACGCGGACGTGCATCTTGTAGGTGTTCTTCTCCAGCCACGTGAAGAAACCTTTCACGCCATACCAGGCTTTGGGCCATTCGAGTCCGTTTTCGCCGTAGCCGGGTTCGCCGTTGATGACGAAGTCGCGCTGCTCGGGCGTGAGGGAGGCGATGGGGACGTTGACGGGAATTTTTTTCTTTTTGGCGACGGTGATGAGATCGTCTTTGGAGGCGCTGTAAACTTCGCCTTCCCACGCTTTGATGGCGCCGTCGGCGATGGAGACGGACTGGTCGGGGATCGCGAGGCGGTAGTCGATCTCGATGATGCGACCGAAGCCGCGGCATTGGGGGCAGGCGCCGAGCGGGGAGTTGAAGGAGAAGAGCGCGGGCGAGGCGACGCGAAAGGTGCGGCCGGTTTCGGGGGAGTGGAGGCCTTTCGAATAGTGACCGATCGGCGCGAGCGTATCGGCGGAGAAGACGTGGACCTGGCCTTGGCCGAAGTGAAGGGCTTGTTCGACGGCTTCGAGGAAACGGGAGCGGGTGTCGGGGGTGGTGGCGAGGCGGTCTTGGGCGACGTAGAGCGCCGCGGCGGCGCTCAGTTGAGAGTTGAGTGCTGAGAGTTGAGAGTCGGAGGAAAGCAGGTCGTCGATGCGGGCGACGGTGAGTGACGGAGGCGAGCCCACGGGCAAGATGCCCGTGCCACTTTCGGGAATCAGGACGCGGACGTAGGACTGGCCTTTGAGATTGGTGAGGATT
>JAHFTG010000443.1 GCA_023269455.1 Opitutaceae bacterium
TGGCCCTCAGTTTGGCCGTCTGGCTGTTCACCCCGGCGGCGCCGGAGACAACCGAGCCGTCATAAAGTCTCACCCTCGCGCGAACAGGGAGTAACAATGAAAACACTGGTTCTCTTCCAAAGCGCCTTGCTCATGACCATTTTCCTCATGCTCAATTTGCCGCCGGAGCTGAGCGGCTTCGTGCTGCCGGACGAATTCGTCCACATGCGCGAGCTGCTCGTTGCCGTCATGCGCCTCACGCTCTGGGTCTCCGGCCTCTGGTTCATCTTCCGCGTGCTCACCTACGGCAAGAAAGCCGACGAACCCGGCGCCGCCTTCTGGAGCGCGCTCATGGGTCCCGTGGTCGTCGATCTCTTGGCTAGCGGCAAACACTGGTTCACCATCGACCCGGCCGGCATCCTGCTCATTGCCCTTTTCTTGATCCACATTGTCGTGGTCATCGTGCTGTCGGCCAAAAGCTACGGCTTGGTGCGCCTCGTCACCTACACCGCCGCCTACGTGACCAGTTACACCGCCGTCATGTACGTTTACGAGGGCCGCCACGCCTGGCTCCTCCCCGCCGCCGCCGCGCTAATCATCACCCCCGAAGCGCTGGCCTACAAACTCCGGTCAAACCTAAAAGTCGCCGTTTGACCCGCCACCCCAAATCCGTCCGCCTCCTCGCCGACGGGTTTTTATTTTGAAACCGTTCGGCCTGCGGAGACACCCCTCACCATATCCTCTCCCGCACTCGGGAGAGGTTTAATATTTCACCCCCAGCATCCGCAAGGCCGGTCCAAAACCTCCCCCAGAGTGGGGGAGGATACAGGAGAGGGTGATCTCCGAGAGGTCTGACCTAAAGAAAAAACCCGCGCCCCCTGCCGCCGGCTGGCGGGGCGTCGGGTTACCATCACGACGAGGTACGAGGAGTTTGCGCGCTGGGGAGGGTGATTGTAAGAGGGAGGGACAGGCTTCGCGAACTTGTGCCCCTCCCTCTTACACGTAATCGTCCGTTCATTCTAACGTAAAGTAAAACCTCCCAGTATTGATTGGACCCCCGACGTGTGCTCGGGGGTGACTATAGCAACTCAATATCATTGACATTTCCGCCAAAACATGGCATAATCGCCGGTCCGGGATTTGTACCGGCAAGGAGGATTAAATGAAGCTGGTCTTTCGACAATTGCTTGTCTATCTGGAATACCTCATGATCATCGCCGTCTTTGCGCATTTTGCGCCGCAGCACTTCGCCGCCAACAACGGCCGCGTCGTCAAACTGCTGCTGGTCAGTCCGTCGGCCATTGTCTGCCTGATGTGGCTGGCGTCCTACGCCAAAATCATCAAGACGCCGCCGCTCAAGCTCTGGATCATTTCCATCTTTTGGGCCTGCGTCCCGCAGAACATTTACCTGAGCAATATCGTCGATCGCAGCGCTCTGGAAGAGTTCTTGCTGTTCGCCTCCATCGGACTCTACGTGGTGTCGTACCAGCGGGTCTCCCGTTGGTTGCGCGCCCCGTTCATGGTTTTGGTCACCGTCTTAACCGAATTGGTCGTGCTTCAGCACTCATTCTTTCAGGACGGCACCCGCAGTCCGATCAAGCTCATCGCGTTGGCCGCCGCCTTGCCGATCGTCGGCATGGTCATTGACCGCGCCTATGAACGGCGCGAAACAATGCGGCTCAGGCGCGTCATCATCAGTATTGCCAAGGAAGACCCAAACGGAAAGGACGCAAAATGAAAGACATTGCCCGCTGGCAACTCACCAGCCTGTTATGGCTCATGGTCGTGGTCACGGCCTACCCGCTGCTGCACGACCGCTTTCCGAGCGCGCCGCAAGGCATGCTGCTCGGCATCCCGTTCCACACGATCGGACTCGTCGCACTCATGGTCGGCTTGGCACTTAAGAAGAATCGCCCGAACGGCTGGCTCGACCCGCTCATCCTTAACTGGGTGAGTATTCCGGTCACCGTCTACTTCTTCCCATGGTTCGCCGAAGTCAGAGTCATTAGCTACATCCTCTTCGTCGCCATGCTGCTCGTCACGCTCAACTCGATCGCCGGCACGTTCTTGTCCGGAAGCATCGCCTTCCGCCGCCGCTTCCTGGCCAGCGTCGCCATTCAAACCGCGACCTTCTGCCTGGTCGGCCTGTCCGTCCCGCCGCTCGATCGCGTGAGCATCGTCTTGCTGGCCATTGTCGCCAGCCTCATAGTCTACCTCAGCTACAAACCCGCCCCGCAACCAACGCCACCCACCCTGGTCGTGGTCAAATAACCGCCCTCTCGCCCCAACCTGTCCGCCCCTCGGTCGACAGGTTTTTTAGTTTTGAAACCGTCCAACCTGCGGAGACACCCCTCACCATATCCTCTCCCGCACTCGGGAGAGGTTTAATATTTCGCCCCCCAGCATCCGCAAGGCCAGTCCAAAAACCTCCCCCAGAGTG
>JAHFTG010000444.1 GCA_023269455.1 Opitutaceae bacterium
CCGAGGACTATGCCACCCGGACGCCGGACTGGCTGATCTGGGGCGCGGCGATCCTGCTCGGCTATGCCGGCCTCATCGCGGTTGCCAACCGCTCGCTGGCGATCCTGCTTGGCGGCGCGGGGCTGGGCGTGGTGAGCTATGCGGCCCTGGCGCTGTGGGGCTGGATCACTCACAGCTGGTGGTTTCCGGTGGTGGCGCCGCTCACGGGCTTCATCGCGCTGCAGATCGTGGTCATCGTCCGCCGCATCATGGAGGAGCAGCGCGGCCGGCAGGCCATCAAGGGCATGTTCGGTGCCTATCTCTCCCCGCAGATCGTGAACCGCTTGGTGAAAAGCGGCCAGATGCCGGAACTCGGCGGGCACTCCGAGGAGATTACGGCCTATTTCAGCGACATCCAGGGCTACTCGACCTTCTCGGAAAAGCTCTCCGCCGCGCGCCTCGTCGAGCTGCTCAACGAATACCTCACCGTCTGCACCGATATCATCCAGGAGGAGGGCGGCACGCTCGATAAATACATCGGCGACGCCGTCGTCGCGATGTTCGGCGCGCCCATCGCCCTGCCCGACCACGCCTACCGCGCCTGTGTGACCGCACTGCGCGTGCAGCACGCGCTGGAGGGCCTGCGCCAGCGCTGGGCTGACCAAGGTGAGGAATGGCCGCTCACCGTCCGCCAGATGCGTTCGCGCATCGGCCTCAACACGGGCTCCGCGGTGGTCGGCAACATGGGCAGCCGCACCCGCTTCAGCTACACCATGACCAGCGACGACGTGAATCTTGCCGCGCGCATGGAATCCGGCGCCAAGAGCTGGGGCGCCTACACGATGTGCTCCGAGGCCACCAAGGCGGCCTGCGAAAAGCACGGCGGCGACCGCGTGGTCTTCCGCCCGCTCGGCCGAATCGTGGTCAAGGGCCGCAAGCAAGCCGTTCCCATTTACGAAATCGTGGGTCTGAAGGAGCATGTCACGTCCCCCACCCACGAGTGCCTCGCCCTCTTCAGCCAGGGGCTGGCGCGCTACTACGAGCGGGACTGGACTGGTGCCGAAGCCCTCTTTCGGCGCAGCGTCGAGCTGGAGCCCAACCAGCCGGGCAAGACGCCGGGCGTCGCCTCGAACCCCTCCCTCGTCTTCCTCGACATTGTCGCCAAATACGCCGCCCACCCACCCCCGCCGGACTGGGACGGTGTCTATGTCATGCAGGAGAAGTGATTTGCCTGCTGCTTTCGCCCCTCCCCCACGGGCTTTGGTCACGAAATCACCCGGAATTCACGGAAGAAAAACCCATTCCGCTCTTGCAGATGGCCTGCAATCTGCTGGAGTGCGGCACAGTTTCACTACCCAAGCCCGCACTCACTTTATGGCCATGAACACTCGCAAACTGCTCCTCCCAATTTTCGCCGCGCTCTTCGGCCTGGCCGTCTCGGCCTTCGCCCAGACGCAAACCACCGAAGCCACGGTCGCCAAGGTCACCGGCGCCGCCACGGTCACCCTGCCCGACGGCAGCATCGTCCCGCTCACCGCGGGCATGAAAGTCGCGCAGGGCTCCACCATCACCACTGGCGCTGATGGCGACGTCTATCTTGAGTCCCACGCCGGCTATGTGACCGCCATCAAGCAGGACTCCACTGTGCTTGTGGAGGAAATTTCTGTGGCCTCCAAAAACGGCCAAGTGACCAAGGAAAATACGACCCTTGACCTTAAAAGCGGCAACTTGATCGCGCTGCTCGACCCGAAGAAGAAGGCCGTGAACAACTATCAGGTCCGCACACCGAAGGGTGTAGCCGCCGCCCGTGGCACCCTTTTCAGCGTCAAGGTTAATGGCAAGACTCTCAACATTACTGTGAATGTCGTGACAGGAACAATTCAATTTGCCTCACCGGTGGATGGACTCGTGACTGCGGTTGCGGCCGGCCATTCCACGGTTTCTTCTCCTAGTGGCATGGTTTTGGGGGCACTGGGGAAAGATGATATTACAATCAGTGATTTGGCCACCGTCGCGGCCACCGTGGCAATCGCTGCTGAAAAAGGCATTGGTGGCACCACATCAGCAGAACTGGCTGTTCTAATTAAAGCCATTGTTACCGCAGTCCCGGAAGCGGCAACGTCCGTCACTGCAGCGGTCCAGCAATATGCCCCGTCCCAATCCTCTACGACCACCGAAGTAATCAACTCTGTGCCTGCTGCCAAGAATGAGCAGTCCGCTCCGATATTAACCCCGCAGCCGATCGATCCTTCGACCGTCAGTCGCTCGAACGAATAATCAACGTCCCTTTCTTTCCAAGCCGGCCCTCGCGGGCCGGCTTTTTTGTGCCTGTATCCGGCGGCCAAACCGTGTTCTGCTCCCGTCGTGTATCTCACCCACCTCGCCTGCACGGCCTGCGCCAAGGAACACGACGCCTCCGTCCCCCAGA
>JAHFTG010000091.1 GCA_023269455.1 Opitutaceae bacterium
GGCGAGGAAGCGGTTGAGGAGCACGCCGGCGGGGTGGGTTTGGTCGATCCAGTCGTGCGGCAACGTGAGACTCAAGGGACGGCCCAAACGCTCAAAATGCAGAATGAACAAGAGGAGGTGATGCTCGGAGGTGTCCTTGGTGACAACTTGGGGAGCGGAGGAAATGGGCGCGTCTTCGGAAGTCGAAGATGCACTCGGCGGCCGCGCGGCTTGCTGGCGGCTCAGGCGGATGCGTTGGCCCTCGAAGTCGCGTTGCAAGGCGGAGAGCGGCAGGCGCAAAAGCTGCGCGGCTTCGGCGAGAAATTGCGAACGGGCGACCTCGGACTCGGCGTTGAGGATGAGCGCGTGGAGTTCCTGGGCGATGCGGGCTTTTTGTTCGGGCGTGGCGGTCTCGGGCGAGGGCAACAACGCGCGGCAGGCGAAGGCCATCGCGGAGAGAGCGTCTTTACGCACTTCGTCGTAACCGGCGAGACCGCGTTCGAGGAAGAGCAGGTCGGGGTCGATTTTGGTATCGGTCGCGCCGCCGAGAAAACGCACTTCGAGTCCGGCCTTCAGGGCCATCGGCAGGAAGCGCAGCGCGGCTTTCTGGCCGGCGCCGTCGCCGTCGAAGAAACATTCGACCTGCGTGTGGTAGCGGCGCAGGAGCACGAGCTGGCCCTCGGTGATCGAAGTGCCTTGCGGGGCGATGGCGGTCTTGAGGCCCACGCTCCAACTGCGCAGGGCGTCGAGCTGGCCTTCGACGAGGACGAAGGGTTTGCCTTCGCCGGCATTGGTGCGCGCGCGGTCGAGGTTGAAGAGGAGGTTGCCCTTGGTGAAAATCGGCGTCTCGGGGGAGTTGACGTATTTGGCTTCGCGCGCCGGATCGTCCTGCGGCGTGAGATCGGTCTGGCGGGCGGTAAACGCCACCACGCGGCCCTGATGATCGCGGATGGGAATCATCAGGCGGCCGCGGAAGCGCGGTTTGAGTGAACCGAGGCCGAGGATCGCGCCGTCACGCACGAAGAAGAGGCCGCACTGGCGAAGGGACTCTTCGCTGTATTTTTTTTTCAACAACGCGGCGGCGAGGGCGGAGTCGGCGGGTTCGGCGGCGCCGATCTTGAACTCGTCGGCGAGCTCGATGGTGAAGCGGCGTTTGTCGGTCCAGTAAGCGCGCATCCAGTCGCCGGTGGCGGAGACGCTCTTGAAGACCTGATGGTAATGCTCGGTGGCGGTTTCGTGGATGTCGAAAATCTCCTGGCGCAGCGAGCGTTCCTCGCGGCTCGGGCCGCCGGAGCCTTCCTCGTATTCGATGGGCACGCCGAAGCGTTTTCCGAGGGTTTCGATGGCCTCGGTGAAGGATAATTGCTCGGTCTCGCGGACGAAGGTGATGACGTCGCCGGCCTTGCCGCAGCCGAAGCACTTGTAGAAGCCCTTGTCGGGGTCCACGTGGAAGGACGGCGACTTCTCGTTGTGGAAGGGGCAGAGGCCTTTAAAGCGGGAACCGGCCTTGCGAAGGGTTGCCACCCGGGAGACGACGTCCACGATGTTCACGCGCATCTTAAGATCGCGGAGGCAGGTGGGTTTGATGACGGGCATGGAACGACGACGACGCGAAAGGTGGAGCGAAGTTTGCACTTTTACCCTCGTGCGGGGTCTGTCAAGAACTGCGGCCCGGGTTTCGCCCGCGTCCGCCCTCCTTTTTTTAATCGGTCTTCTTCATGTTCACTTTTCGCTCGGGGTTTCAACTCACGATTCTGTCCTTTTTGGGCTGGGTGCTGCTCGGCGTCCGGCTGGCGGCGGCGACGTCTGTGCAGGCTCCGGCGGTCGCGCCTGAACCGGTTTCGCCGGTCATCTGGGAAGCGAAGATGCCGGATTTTTCGGATGCAACCTACGCGGCCGATGTGGAGAAGTTGATCGCGAATTTCGAGGCGTCCATCGGTCAGAAACTGGTGCCGGGCGCGAAGCATCGCGTGGGGTTGAAAATCTATACCGACTCCGGCCCGGGGCTCGCCACGCCGATCGGACTCACGAAGGCGGTCATCGCGGCGCTGGAGCGGCGCGGGTATGTGAAGGGGGATATTTTTCTCGTGGGGCTGAACCAGCAGCGCCTGCGGTTCTGCGGTTACCTGCCGTCGCTCGTCACGGGCAAATCACCGTTTACGGGGCACAAGGTTTATGTGCTCGAATCGGGCCGTTATTTCGATCCGGTGTGGTTTTACGACAGCCCGCTGCCGTCGCGCTTCGACCCGATCCTCGCGCAGAAAAGCGTGGAAAACTTCGATGCTGAGACGACGCTGGATCAGGATCGCAAGAGCTTCCTCGCGACGCCGCTTTTTGTGGATGCGGATTTCTGGATCAACCTGCCGGTTTACACCGACCATCCGGTGCTGGGGGTGAACGGGGCGCTGGTGAACGCGACGCTTTGGAACGCGTCGAATACGGCGCGTTTTTTTCGCAGTCCGGCGAGCGCGCCGGCGGCCGTGGCGGAGATGAGCGCGATTCCCGAGCTGCGGCATACGTGGATGTTCACCATCGTGAGCCTAGAGCGTTACCAGTTCATCGGCGGGCCGTGGTTCAACTCGCTTTACACGGAGTCCGAGCCGCAGCTTTGGCTGGGCACTGATCCGGTGCTGCTCGACGCGCTCATGCTGGAAAAAATCAACCGCTGGCGCCAGCGCACGGGCTTCAAGCCGGTGTCGGACGACATCCGCACGCTGGAGTTTGCGTCCGTGCTGGGCGTCGGTTCGCGCAAGACGGCCGACGCGAAATTCGTGCCGGTGGGGAATTAGGCGTTATTTGCTGTAAAATGCCCTTGTCTCGCCTGCGGTCCTGCACCCATTTCTAAGGTCGTCATGATGTCCGCCGCGTATTTGCCCGTGCTTGTTCAAATCGTCCTGGCCGCAGGCTTGGCCGCGTTTGTGGTCGGCTTCAGTCATTTGATGGGCGAGCGCACGAAGAAGAAAACGGCGATCACGGACACGGCCTATGAGTGCGGCGTGAAGGGCGAAGGCGTGATTCACACGCGGTTTTCGGTGAAGTTTTACGTCACGGTGATGTTATTCATCCTTTTCGACATCGAGGTGGTTTTCCTGATTCCGTGGGCGTTTATTTACCGGGATTTTCTGGCCAACCATATCGCGATCCTGAGTCCGACGCTTTTCTTTTTGGGAGTTCTTGTGCTGGGCCTCTTTTACGAGGTGAAAAAAGGCGCGCTCGAGTGGGAGAAATAAACTTTTCGCCACCGTGGTCTAAACGGTGCCAATCCCGATGAGACTCGAAAAAATCGTCGCCCGCAGCCGGATCGTCGATCTGCGCAGCACCGACATGAAGGGTGCGCTCGGCGAGCTGCTGGTCGCCTGCGGAAGCAGTTTCCCCGAGCTTAAACAGGAGGCGTTGCTCAAAGGATTGTTGCAGCGCGAGAGCACGATGACGACCTATCTCGGCGAAGGTGTCGCGCTGCCCCACGTGCGCGTGAAGATGGGCCGCCGCTACATCCTGGCCATCGGGCGCAGCCGGGCGGGCATCAACAACGAGGGCGCGGTCGAAGGGGAGAAAATCCATCTTATCTTCATGCTGCTGGCCGACGAAAAGGCCCGCGACTATCTCCAGCTTCTCGCCTCCATCGCGAGGTTGCTCAAAGACCCCGATCTGGTGCGCGCGCTCCTCGAAGCGGCGACGACGAGCGACGTTTTTGACCGGCTGGTGGACGGGTTTGGCGGCATTATTTCCAAGCCGATCCAGGCTCAGCAAAATCGCATCAACCGGCTGATGATCCGCGAGGCGGACCGCGTGGCGAAGGGCGCGGGCTGCGGAGCGATCATGGTTTTTGGCGATACGTTTGTCGGCGGCATCGAGCCGGGCGCGTGGTTTCCGAAGAGCAAGACGATCCTCGTGACGCGGAACATGGTGGACATCGACGAGGACGACAAAGACGCGCCGGAGGTGATCCAGGTGCGCTCCTATTCGACGCGGCGGCTTGCGCAGCTCCGCAGCGCGATGTTCGTGGCGCTGACGCGCGGGATGATTTCTTTCAGTGACCGCGTGTGCTGTGTGGGCGGCATCGCGGGGAGCAACCAGTTCGACACGGTCGTCATCGTGGACGTGGAGCGGGAGTTCCAGACGCTGCTCACGGGGCACACCGATTTGTTGCCGGACGACGTGAAGCCCGAGGTGTTGGAGCGGGTGATCGCCATAGCCACGGAGCTCGCGGTCGAGGGCCGCGAGGGCAAGCCGGTGGGCTGCCTTTTCGTGGTGGGCGACGCGGGCAAGGTGGAGAAGCTCATCAAGCCGCTCGTGCTCAATCCATTTTACGGATACAAAGAGGAGGATCGCAACATCCTCAGTCCGTTCATGGACGAGACGGTGAAGGAATTTTCTTCGATCGACGGCGCGTTTGTCATCCGCGGGGACGGCGTGGTGTTTTCGGCGGGAAGCCTCATTCAAGCGGCGGACAGCGACCACATCCTGCCGAGCGGGCTGGGGAGTCGGCATGCGGCGGCGGCGGCGATCTCGGTGGCGACGGAGTGCATTTCCATCGTGGTGTCGTCGAGCACGGGCCAAGTGACGCTGTTTCGACGCGGGGTCATGCTGCCGTTGACGGAAAAACGGACGGGCGCCGCAGGTTGAGCGCAAATTAAGGCTGGCGGGCAGGAGCGAAGTTTGGGATTGCGCCGACGAGGGCGGGAGCTTTGCTCTGACCCTTCATCTATTTAACACCATGGCACAAGAAACCGTCACCCTAGAATGCACCGAAGCTCGTAAAGAGGGCAAACCTGTCTCCCGTTACCTCACCAAGCGTAACAAGAAAACCGTCACCGAGCGCATCGAGAAGAAGAAGTATAACCCCTTCCTCAAGCGCCACACTCTTCACAAAGAGATCAAGTAACGCTTTTTAGGCGTTTTTACTTTCGTAAGCCGACTCTTGGTGAGTCGGCTTTTTTTTGCCCAAATCGGACAGGGCGGACGTCTGAGCGGGCTGTCGGGCTAATATAAATCAGCGCTTGGCCGAAGTAGTCGCAGTCGCCGTGATTTTGTAGGGCGTTGCAGTGTTGCCCGATGAGGAATTGGGGCGGCGGGATGCGCGCCAGCTTTCGCGGTGCTTGCGAATCCAGTCGAGCAGGGCGCGCTCGAAACCGATGTCATAACCGAGGCGCTCGGACTCGATCCACTTGTGCCGCAGGATTTCCTCACGCTCGGCGAGGAACTCTTGGTAGAGGCTCGATTGCTTTACGAATTCGTGGGAGGACTTGTCGGGCTCTAGTTGGGAAGATGAAGACATGGCGACCACGGCGGTGTTGAGCATCTAAGATTTAAACAGGCCGAGACAAGGGTGTCTCTGGTGTGAATAAAACCTTAAGCCACGAGCGAAGGGCTGGCCTTTGAGTGGCGTGGCTTTCGGACGTTTCAAAATTAGGGTGCGCCCAAGGGAAAGCGAAGACTTCTGCGTTCGTTGGCACCATAATGTCGATGGGCAGAAAGTAAGTCCGGCGGCGGCTCTGTCAATGCCTGCGCTTACGGGCGGACTACTTGCGGATGGTTTACAATGAGCGGGTTTGCGCTGGCTCCGTTTTTGGGGCGAGCGATTTACGCCGTCGTCGGAATGACTTTGCGGGCGAGCTGGGCGAGGATGTTTTCACCAATGGAGCGGAAAATGCGGGCGGCTTCGCTGTCGGGCGAAGTGATGACGACGGGTTTGCCGGCGTCGCCGCCGGCGCGGATTTCTTGGATTAGAGGGACTTGGCCGATGAGAGCGGTGCCGAGGGAGTCGGCGGTTTTTTGGCCGCCGCCTTCACCGAAGAGGGCGTGTTTCTGGCCGGACGGGTCGAGGAAGTAGCTCATGTTTTCCGCGACGCCGAGGAGGGGGACGTTGACCTTTTGGAACATGAGGCCGCCTTTGCGGGCGACGTTGGTGGCGGCGGGCTGGGGCGTGGTCACGAGCACCGCGCCATCGAGCGGAAGCGTTTGCACGAGGGAGAGCTGGGCGTCGCCGGTGCCGGGCGGGAGATCGACGATGAGAATGTCCAACTCGCCCCATTTTACGTTTTGGACGAACTGCTGGATGGTCTTCATGATCATCGGGCCGCGCCAGACGACGGGCGTGTTGTCATCGACGAGGAAGCCCATGCTCATGACTTTTACGCCGTGTTTCTCCATGGGGAGGAGGTTGTCGCCTTCGACGAGCGGGCGGCCCTCGAGGCCGATCATGAGCGGGACGGAAGGACCGTAGATGTCGCAGTCCATCAGGCCGACGCGACCGGGGCGGCCTTGGGCGGTGAGGAGTTGGGCGAGGGCGCAGGCGAGGTTGACGGCGAAGGTGCTTTTGCCGACGCCGCCTTTGCCTGAGGCGATGGCGACGGCGTATTTGATGGTTTTGGCGGCGGGGGCGTTGCCGCCGAGATTGGCGCCGCTGCTACCGGCGGCTTTGGCGACAGGGGCCACGGCGACGTCGATGAGAGTGGCGGTCACGCCGGGGAGCGCACGGAGGCATTTTTCGACCTCTTGCTTGAGGTGAAGGGGGATTTTCGGGTCGGACGTGGTGAGGGCGAGGGAGACCTTGGCGGTGCCGTCCACGAGGGCAGCGGAGCGCACCAGGCCAAACGACACGATGTCGCGGCTGAAGCCGGGATACTTCACTTGTTTGAGGGCTTCTTTGATCTCGTCGGAAGTCACGGGCGTAGAAAATTTGGAACCGAAAGGGTTTTACGTTGTTAAGGGCGGGGGGGCTGTAAATAGAAATGGTCTGCGCCCCTCGCAACTAATCACATCACTTTTTGCCATGCACAACTTGCTTCGTCTTTTGGTTCTCGCTTTGGCGATAACCACCGTCACCGCGAGAGCGGATCGTGATCTCGGCGATGTCGTCATTGCCGCCGATCTTAAAACAATTCCCATTCGTGTCTCGGGCAGTCCGGCCGAGATCGATGCGCTCGCGAACCTCGCTTTCAACGCGCATGGGCGCTACCGCCGCGTGGCTTCGGGCGGCACCTTCGACATCAAGTTCACGCAGGTGGCACCCGCGCAGGTGCAGGTCAACGTAACCAAGGCTGGTGCGCCGATCCTTTCTCAGGTCGTCTCCGGCACGAGCACGCGCAACGCGCTGTTTCGTGCGGCCGATCTCGCGGTGAAGGCGACGAGCGGGCTCAAGGGTTTTTTTGCGAACCGGCTGACGTTTATCAGCACTTACTCGGGGCACCAAGAGGTGTTTACCAGCGATCTTTTCTTCGGAGAAGTGAAGCAGATCACACGTGACAATGCACAGGCGATCACGCCGCGCTGGGCTCCTGATGGCCGCAAGATTCTCTATACCAGTTTCTACAAATCGGGCTTTCCTGATATTTTCCTGATCGATCTGAACAGTCTTCAGCGGACGTTGTTCGTGAGCGTGAAGGGAACCAACAGCGGGGCGCGTTACAGCCCCGATGGTTCGCAGGTGGCGATGGTGCTCTCGGGCGAGGGCAATCCCGAAATCTACGTGAGCAACGCGCAGGGACGGCAGATCGCCCGCCGCACGCGTTCGGCGTCGGTGGAGGCTTCGCCTTGTTGGTCGCCTGATGGGGCCAAGCTGTTGTTCACGTCGGACGCGGCGGGCGGTCCGCAGCTCTACATGATGCCGGCGAGCGGTGGGACGGCGCAGCGCGTGCCGACCGCGATCAGCGGTTACTGCGCGGAGCCCGACTGGAGCAAGGGCGACCCCACGAAGATCGCGTTTACGGTGCGTGCGGGTGGCGGCTACCAGATCGCGGAGTATGATCTTTCCCGGAAGACGCCGACGAAGATCGTGTCGAAGGCGGTGGGCGATGCGGTCGAGCCGTCGTGGCTGGGCGATGGACGACACTTGGTTTACACGGCGCGCGGGGCGAACACGCGCAGTCTCTACATTCTCGATACGGAGACGGGCAAGAGCACGCGCATCAGCCCGACGGGCATGCGCGAGGTGTCGCAGTCGAGCGTGTGGGCGCCGTGAGGGGGATTTGAGGTTTCGGATTCTTGATTTTGGATTTTGAGGCACCTCTTTTGTGGGGGTGCCTTTTTTGTGCGGCGTAGCGCGGGTGGGTGGGCACGAAAAAGCCGCCCGAGGTGGCGGGCGGCTTGAAGAAGTTCGCGGAGAGACCGGTGAACTCAGGCGATGGCCTTGAGGTAGTTGGCCT
>JAHFTG010000379.1 GCA_023269455.1 Opitutaceae bacterium
CGTGAGGCGCTGCGGTTGCACGGGTTTGCCGGGTGCTTGATCGAGGCGAAGAGAGAGGAACATTTCGCCTGTGAACAGCTGGTGATTCCCGCATTGCCGGGCGAGGCGGGACAACCTGCCCCCGAAGTCGTGCGGCGGCTGGCGGAGTTTGTCGCGCCGTTGCACGCGGCGGGTTCCGTTTTCGGCGAACGTATTTATGTGTCGCGCGCCAAAGCGCGCCGTCGCCGCGTGGTGAACGAGGACGTTTTATGGACGCAGCTCGAAGCGCGCGGGTTTGCGCGAGTGCATCTGGAGGAGCTTGCGTGGGCCGAGCAGATAAACGCTTTCCGGCACGCACGGGTGATTGTCGCGCCGCACGGAGCGGGGCTGGCGAATCTGGTGTTCTGCCGGCCGCAGACGCGGGTGGTCGAATTTTTCCACCGTGCGTATGTGAATCCGTGCTTCTGGCGGCTGGCAGCGCTGGCGGGGCTGGATTATCGCCCCGTGGTGCCTGCGGGGGCAGAGCGATTGACGGATGACAGACGGGCCGGGCGGCTAGATATCGTGGCGGATATTCCGGCTATCTTAAATGCAGCTTTATCGTGAGCAACGAGTTGAGATTTAAAGGCGATTTTTTTAAGAAAACATGAACTGGCCGGTTGACGTTGGCATGACCGAGGCTATTACTTCTCCCGTTCCCGCTTAGCGGGGACATTTTGGGGTAACCTAGAAAGCAAATGGCCGGTCGCTTAGGGGTAGGCGACCGGCCAACTTATTTTACGAGTCTGGCGATTGTGCCGGAGCGGTTCTTGCAAGCGGTGAGGCCGCCACCATCGTCGCCCGCAACGCCCGATGAAACCGCACCATAACCTCGCCGAGACTCGCACGCCGGATGGAGCCCGTCTCTCTCTCCACGAACACGATGGCAGTTTTTGCATCCGGCTGAACGGGCAGGATCTCATGCACTCGGTCACGAGCACATCGGAGATTTTACTCGGGGATCTGGCGGAGGCGCATCTGTCGCGCAACGGGCCGGTGCGCGTGTTGATAGGTGGACTCGGGCTGGGCTATACGTTGAAAGCGGTGCTCGCGAAGGCGAAGCCGCAGGTCGTGGTTGAGGTGGCCGAGCTGATGCCGGAGGTGGTGGAATGGAATCGCACGTTCATGGCCGGGCTCAATGGCAAGCTGCTCGATGATCCGCGGGTCGTGGTGCGACTGGGCGATGTGGTGGATGTGATCGCGCGGGCGCGGCCCGGCACTTACGACGCGCTTTTGCTCGATGTGGACAACGGCCCGATCCCGATGGTGCGCGCGGGAAATGTGCGCCTTTACGGGGACCGTGGTTTGCAGGCGTTGAAGGCGGCACTGAAGCCCGGCGGACGGCTGGCGATCTGGTCGGCGGCGCCGGACCGGTCTTTCGAGGGGCGTTTACGGGCGTCGGGATTTGCGGCGTCGGCGGTTCCGGCGCGGCTCCATGCGACGGCGAAGCGCAGCGCGTATATGATCTACGTGGGCGACAAGCCGGTGGAGGGGGAAGTTCCTTCTGCTCAACGTGGACGAAAGCCAGCGAAGAACTGATTTCAGGCGGATAGTTTAACGGGCGTCTCCCGTTTGGTGCGCAGTGAGTAGGCGATGAGCGCGGCGAGAACGACGAAGAGGATGACCGAGGAGCCGACCGTGCCGAAGCCGAGTCCGCCCTTGGCGGGGGGCTTGGTGAGCAAATCACCAAAAGTCGCCCCGAAGGGACGGGTGAGAATAAAGGCGATCCAGAAGAGAAGGACCGTGGAGATTTTGGTGAAATAGTGTCCGGCCACCACCAGGCCGAGCGCGGCGCTGATCACGAGTGCTCCTCCGAGAAAACCGAGGCCGGAATCATCAGCCAGATAATCGCCCAAGGCCGTGCCCAGCGTGTTGGAAAAAAGAATCGCGGCCCAATAAAAGATTTCGCCGCGGCGGGAGGTGATCTTATCGACGGACAGAGATCCTTCGCTGAGTCGCCAAATCCCAAGAATGAGCAGGAGCAGGGAAATCAGGATGAGGGTGCCTTTCGCATAGCCGAGGCCGAGCGTGCGATCCATGAAGTCGGACATCGTGGTGCCGGCGGTGCTGGTCGCGAGGATCACCGTCCAATAGAGGGCAGGCTTGAAGGTGGCGGAGAGAAGCTGCGAGGTGAGCGCGACGAGGAAAAGCGAAACGAGAATGACGGAGCTTAAGGCATAGCCGATGGTGAAGGTCATCGACATGAGATCGCCGGCGGTCTCGCCCAAGGTGGTCGCGCAGATCTTCATGATCCAGAAGGCGAGGGTGACTGCGGGGATTTTACTGGGAAGGTTCGGCATCGCGGAGTGCAGCGTGGACGAGCTCACAAGCTTCGGGCGATTTTAAAGGATTTGATGACGCGTTCGTAATCTGGT
>JAHFTG010000445.1 GCA_023269455.1 Opitutaceae bacterium
GCAGGGGTATTTCACTGTTGCCACGAACATACGTTTCAAACATCTGTTTACTATGTTGATAGACGCCTATGGTGAGACGGGTGCTAAAGTCCTCACCACGGCGGAAACCCTTTTCGCTGAATACGGTTACGCCGGCGTTTCCCTCCGCCGCATCACGGCCGAGGCCGGAGTCAATCTGGCGGCGGTCAATTACCACTACAGCGACAAGCAATCACTCTATACCGAGATCCTGGCCTACCGCCTGCGCCAATTGAGTAGCGTCCGCCTGGACCGGCTGGCCGAAGCCGAAGCACGAACCGGTGGCGGCACGGTTCCGCTGGCGGAGATCGTCGACATTCTCGCGCAACCCTTCCTGCAGCCGGACGAATCAATCCTGCCTACGTTTGGGCCGGCCAGCCGGCGGTTGCTGGGACGTGCGCTCATCGAGCCCCTCGGCTTCCTGGCTCCGGTGCTTGCGGCTGATTTTCAACCGGCGGTCGCACGCTGCGGCCAAGCCCTGCGCCGGCACCTGCCCGCGCTGCCACCGGCGGATTTTCTCTGGCGATACAGTTTCGTCGTCGGCGCGCTGCACCATGCCGCTGCGGCGTTGCACGACATGAAAACCCTCACCACCGGCCTGTGCGCTAACGAAGACTCTGCCGCGGCCTTGCGTAATTTTCGCCGTTTCGCCGTCGCAGCTCTCACATCGGACGAATCCCGCTAGACAGTTCCTCTAATCCTGCGACGGACGCAGGGTGTTACCGCGTCATTTCTTATCAGGCGCCTTGTCACGGAAGGGAAAGTGCTTCTCCGTGGGAGGTGATACCCGCACTGACCATGCGGTTCATCTCCCTCCGGGGAACAAAGACACCACCTCTGCACTCTGACCCGTGCAAGGCGATAGATACCAAGCAATGCTTACCGCACTCATCATCCTCAGTTTGATCTCACTCCTCGTAGCCACCGAGGCTGAGCCCGCAAGTACGCCCGTTCCGCCCCGCGCTGATCCGCCGTTGCGCGCGGCCAAGAAAGTGACCTCCGGCCATAAAACTCCGGAACGGGAGCAGATCGCCGCCTAAGCGTTAGTCGTTGATCGACGGTTATTTTCCCCGGACGCGATTCCAAACCGCGGTTTTTACGGGAAACGCGACTTGCAGTGGACTGAGGTGCTAATTTTCCTGCCCGACTGGTTTCCACCGAGACCGTCATCACCTCTCCGCCATGCGTCGCTTCTTCAGCTCTCTTGTCCAATGGGTCGACTCCGACTATTCCGTCGAGTCGCCTGAATCCATCCGCGCCCAGCCGGATGGCGTGAACCTCGTTCGCTGCATTCCCTTCATCATTCTCCACCTCGGTTGCCTCGGCGTGATCTGGGTGGGTTGGAGCTGGTTCGCCGTGTGGTCGGCGTTCGCCCTCTACGTGCTGCGGATGTTTGCCGTCACCGGTATCTTCCACCGCTACTTCTCGCACAAGACCTACAGCACGTCCCGCTTCGGCCAGTTCCTGCTCGCGGTGTGGACCGGCACGACCGTCCAACGCGGCGCGCTCTGGTGGGCCTATCACCACCGCCACCATCACCAGCACTCCGACGAGGAGGAGGACGCCCACTCCCCGCACGTGCACGGTTTCCTGTGGTCGCACATCGGCTGGATCACCAGCAAGCGCAACTTCCCGACCGACTATTCCAAGGTCAAGGACCTCGCCAAGTATCCCGAGCTCGTCTGGCTGAACCGCTTCGACATCGTCGTCCCGGTGCTTTTCGCCTCGGGCCTCTTCGGCCTCGGCATGTTGCTCGAGCGCTACGCGCCCGGCCTGCACACCACCGGCGCCCAGATGCTCATCTGGGGCTTCTTCATCAGCACCACGGCACTCTTCCACGGCACCGCGTCGATCAATTCCTTTACGCACCTCTGGGGCAAGCGCCGCTTCAACACGACGGACGACTCCCGCAACAGTTTCATCCTCGCGATCATTTGCCTCGGCGAGGGCTGGCACAACAACCACCACCGCTACCAGTCGTCGACGCGCAACGGTTTCTACTGGTGGGAAATCGACATCACTTACTACGGCCTGAAGGCCCTGTCCTGGACCGGCTTCATCTGGGGCCTGAAGCCCGTGCCGAAGTCCATCTACGAAGAAGCCGCCCAGATCGCGCACCAGGACACCGTCCGCCGCTTCTCCGTCTCGTCGGTGCAGCACGAGATCAATACCCTCCGCAAGGTCGTCCCGACCGCCGCCGCCATCGCGATCGCGACGGTCAACACGCCCGGCGTCGGCGACCAGATGAAGAAAGACGGTCCCGCGATGCACAAGGACGTGACCGAACAAGTCGAGGGCAACCAGCCCGGCCAGACGCCTCAGGCCTGATTTGATTCGTCTCCTTTCCCCACGCCGCCCATCCGGGCGGCGTT